>JBOHUP010000435.1:0-11026 GCA_050734615.1 Candidatus Dormibacteraceae bacterium
GGCTCTGACCAACGTCGAGAAGCATTCCGGCGCGACCAGAGTCCAGGTGTCTGTCCGCGTGGTCGACGGGGCGGTGCACGGGCTGGTCTCTGACAATGGTCGGGGCTTCATCGTCGCAGAGCGCGACCATCTGCCCGGGCATCTCGGGCTGCTCGCGCTCAACGAGCGTTCGCTTCTGGCCGGCGGCTGGACCAGGATCGAAAGCGAGCCGGGCCTGGGCACGAAAATCCTGTTCTGGATGCCGCTCGCGTGACGGGCACCTCGCCGACCCGAGTCCTCATCGTCGAAGACCATCAGGTCGTCGCCGACGGGCTCGCGGCGCTCATCAACGACCAGGACGACATGACCGTCGTTGGCACCGCGGGTTCGGTTGCAGACTCGATCCAGCGGGCGACCGAGATCAAACCCGACATCGTGCTGATGGACTTTCGCCTGGGCGATGGCACCGGCGCCGACGCGGGGCTCGCGATCCGCCAGGTGCGCCCGGAAACCAAGCTCATCTTCCTCACCCGAGAAGACACCGATGCCGCACGTTTCGCCGCCCTCGAGGCAGGAGCGAGCGCCTTCATTCACAAGTCGCGCGCGGCGCAGGAGGTGGTCGAAGCCATCCGTTCCGTCGCGGGCGGAGGGACCCTGTTCACCCCGCGAGTCATCGCCACGCTGCTGAATAAGCGCCGCGAAGTCGAAACGCAGCTGGAAAAGCTCACACCGCGAGAGAAGGAGGTCCTTCGCTTGATGGCGGAAGGCACGGCCAGCCGGGACATCGCGGACAAGCTTGGAATCAGCTACACGACTGTGCGCACCCACATTCGAAGCCTGGGCAGCAAGCTCGGGGTCCATTCCAAGCTCGAGGCTATCGTCAGGGCCCGTGAGCTGGCGCTGGTCGAGTAGCCGGGCGGCCTAGGCTCCGGAGACTTTTCGCCGGCCGGTCCGGCCAAGCAGCCTGATCGTCGGGGCGTCGTCTTCGTTCCAGCGGCGGATTGTCTTGCGGTTGCGCTTGTCTTCATAGAGGTCAGTGTCGGCGGCCTGATACACAGCCTGCCAGTCCTGGCCGGCTCGCCATGCTGCAATCCCGACGCTGACCTCCACAGCTTCCGGCGATTTGGCGCTGAGCCCCAACTGTCGGACCGCGTTGCGAAAGCGAGTTGCGACCTCGCGGGCCCGACCCACCTCGGTCTCCGGCATCGCGACCGCGAACTCGTCCCCGCCCACCCGCGCACAAAGGTCTGATGCACGCACCACCCGCTGGAGCTGCTGCGCGACGAGCCGAAGCGCGCTGTCACCGGCACGATGCCCCTGGCGATCGTTGATCCGTTTGAGGTTGTCGAGGTCGATCATCATCATCGAGAGGCGCCGGCTGTGACGCTCGGCGTGCGCGACCTCACGCTCCATGACCCGCTCGAACTGGCGCCGGTTCGCCAAGCCTGTGAGGTGGTCGGTGCGGGCCTCGCTCGCGAACTGACGCGCCCGGTCCAGCGCAATCGCGACCTGGTCAGCAACGGCGGCCATGAAGAGAAGGTCCGCCGCGCTGAACACACGGTCGACCATGGTGGCCACCGTCATCAGTCCGACGGCCCTACCGCGCACGCGCAGCTGCGCCCGCAGTCCGTTCCATTCGAGGCCTGAGATCCTGTCCACCTGCGACTCCGAGCGCCCGACGACTGAAGCGGAGGCCTTGACGTTCGGTCCCACCTCTTGGCCGAAACCCGCGACCTGGTCGTCGTCGAGTCCGACCGTGTGGATCAGCTTGTAGGTTGAGCGTTCGCGCAGCCAGAGCGCGCCGGTCGTGAGACGAAGCGCCGCGAGAGACTCCACCAGCGCCACCTCGGCCGTTTCGACCACGTCGAGCGAGCGGCCCATCGCGGTGACGATGGCCGCGAGCCCATACATCTCGCTCTCGCGCGCGCGGTGCTCCTCGTCCACGTGGTCGAGATAACCGCGCGCGATCGCCGTGGTCAGACGTTCCGTCACGTCCTCGAGCCGGCTTTGCGCCAGCGAGAAGATTTCGTCGTGACGCGGGCTGCCCTGCAGGGGCAGTGAGATGAGCTCGATCGTGGCGCGCCTGTAGACGGCGAGCACGTCGAACAAGGATTCCAGCGGCACCCCTTGCGCCGCCCGCAAGCGTCCGTAATCCCACGCCCGATGCTCGTACTGCGCCCACGGCATCTCAATGTCGGACCGAAGAGATGCGAGGAGCATCTCGATGAAGGTTGCGGAGGTGCCGATGAGGTCCTCGCCAGTCTGCTCACTGAGCAGGACCAGCTCCGGCGAGCGGGCGCGCACGACGTCGAGGGTCTTCCTCCCGCTTTCCCTGGTGTCCGCCGCAAGCCCGCTGGCGATGGCGCCGAGCATGTCGCCCGAGAAGCCGCCTACGGACCCCACCCCTGGATTCATTCCACATGGAGAACGTCGCCCTTCGAGCGGACACTTGATTCGACGACCTACTGCAAGTGAGTTAGTCAAAATCCGCGCAACAGTACGGCGACCAGAGGGCGGTGTTGCGGCGAAAGTATGGGCAGGGTGAGCGAGTTCCTACGAGGCGCCACCACTACGCAGGGGGGATACATCGAGAACATGGCAGAGTCGATCTCCGAGTCAGTCGCCGCCGGCGCCGTGAGCGAACCGGCCAGCGCATACCAGGCCGGCAACGAAGCAGATTTCGAACGTCTTTACCAGGCTTCATACGGCAAGATCCTCGGCACGCTGACCGCAATGCTCGGCGATCGAGCCGCCGCTGAAGACTGCGCGCAGGACGCTTTCGAGCGCGCTTACAAGAAGTGGCCTACCTGGCAGCCGATCGCCCCCGCGGAAGCGTGGGTGCACCGGATTGCGATCAACGGCGCGGTCTCATACCAGCGCAAGATGCGACTGCGCGAGGTCGGCGAGGTGATCCGACGCATCGGCCGGCCAGGGCTTGCGCCCGACCCCCAAGACCTGGTGGAGCACCGCGACCTGACCGGCGCGCTGGCTAAGCTGCCCCCCAAGCAGGCGGCCGCCATCGTGCTTCGCCACTACCACGGATATACGAACCGCGCGATCGCGCAGGCGCTCGGGATCCCGGAGCGCACCGTGGCCTCCCGGCTTGCCGTGGCCAAGGAGCGGCTGCGGGTCATGCTCAAGAACTCCTACGGACCCGAGGCGGTGATGGACGAGCCGGTCGGCGAGCCCAGGCTCGTTGTCGCGACGGACTGACTCCAGAGACTTTCGCGGAGGGGGGAATCCTGCTGGTTCCCCCCTCTTTTTTTAACCCGCTCCGGATCGTTGGTCAGATCGGCAATGGGACCAACCTGGCGACCAGGAGCACCGCGGCCAAAGCCATCAGGACGATGCCGGCCGCGCGCTCAACTCCTTCTCGGAGGGCTTCGCCGATGCGGTCACCGATCTGGAATCCGAGCTGAGATACAGCAAACGCCTGAAGGGCGATGAGAAACACTGCTGCCGCCACCGGGACGTGAACGAGGCCAAGCGTGAAACCGATCGCCAGCTCATCGAGGCTGATGCTGATGCCAAGGCCGATCATCGCGATGCCCCGACTGTCGACCAGCTGCTGAATCCGCTGCTCGTCGCCTCGGCCGCTGCCCACGAGCATGACGGCGCCCAGACCGGCCAGGGCCGCGATCGCGAGGTAGTCGGCGTATCCCCCGAGCAGATGGCCGAGGGCGAAGCCTAGACCGAGCCCGATCAGAGGCATGCCGGCTTCGAAGCTCGCGAACAGAAGGCCCAATCGCACTCGCTGACCAGGCCGCAGGCCGATCATCCCGATGGCGGCGGCCACTGCGAAGGTGTCGAGGCCTAGGGGCAGCACAAGGGCGATCAACCGCAACATTCGGCTCTAGATCCTCGCACTGGCCGCGGGTTCGCACGAGGTCCCCGGCGAGGGACCCACCCCCCGACTCCAGTGCTTCAGCGTTTGCCGGTGACTCTGCTCGCGACCAGGAAGCAAGCGCCCAGCAGCACCACGAACTGAAGCAGCACCTCAAGCGAGCCCGGCTGGTGGCCGCGCGGGCCCCAGCCGATCACCCGTGCGACAAGGAAGCTCAGGGTCAAGCAGCCGAGGACGACCGCGCCCAACAGGGGGCGCCGCCTCATGCGGCCTGCCGGCCAGCGACCCCCAGGATCGTACTGAGGAACCGCGCCAGGCTGCGGCGCTTGGGACTCCACAGTCCCGCCGCCCGGGCAGCTCGCCTGCGCTCGTAGCGCGCGGCGTTAGCCTCGGCGCACAGCATGCAGCCGCAGCCGTGGCCAGTGTCGGGAAGCCGCCGCCCGTACTTGTCGAACCTCGCTTGCATCGGGCGGCCGAGCCTTCTGTCTATCTGCCCACCGTTCCCGGCATGTAGTAGGCAGGCTGGCCCTTGACCGTCATGTTGATCAAGCCCGCCGGCTCGGAGTACCACTCGTCCGGCATGCCCATCGCGTCCAGCGCGGTCTGCATGAATCGGTGCCAGATCGGGGCCGCGATGTAGTAGCTGTCCGAGTTGAGCGTCATCTTCATGCGCCAGTCAGCGTTGCCACCCCAGACGGCCGCCACCAGGTGGGGCGTGTAACCGACCGTCCAGGCGTCGGCGAAGGAGTCCGAGGTGCCCGTCTTCACACCAACCCGGCGGCCGGGAAGCGTGAGGAGAGAGTTGTGGCCGAAAATCATGGCCCGGTTGTTGTCGTTGGACATGATCGACTCCATGATGAAAGCCACCCTGGGATCGATGACATGCTTCGCGACCTGGTTTGCCTGGTGCGCATAGACCGGCCGGCCGTCCCTGGTTACGACGTTGATCGCGAACGGCGGGCGAAGGACCCCCTGCGTAGCGAGCACTGATGCGCCAGTGGCCATCTGCAGAGGTGTCTCGCCGTATCCGCCCAGGGTCAACGACGGCCCGTACGTGTTGAGGGCATCGTCAGTCGTATAGACCGGGTTGCCGCTCGCGTCGTAGTGGAGCTGGTATGGCGGAGCGCCCATCAACCGCGAAATGGAGACGACGTTTGCGACTCCGACGCCGAGCTCGACCTTGACGGCCGGTATGTTCAGCGAGTTGCCCATGCAGGCCTGCAGCTGGCAGGTACCGTGAAACCTTCCGTCGTAGTTCTGCGGCTTGTACACCTCGGTCGTGCCCGGGGCGCGGTAGGAGAACGGAGCGTCCTGGATGGGGGTGGTCATGGTGAAGGCGCCGCTGTTGATCGCGTCGGTGTAAGTGAAGATCTTCATCGAGGACCCTGGATTGCGGGGCGGCCACACGGCCAGGTTGTACTGGCCTCCGTTGGCGTCCGGGTTGGCTGAGCCGACCATGGAGACGATCCCACCCGTCGTCGGATCGATCGCCACCAGGGCGCCCTGGGTGACCCGCCGGTAGGCGAGAGACGCGATGGTGTCGGTCACGGCGCTCTGGGCCAGCTGCTGGACGGTGGCGTTGAGAGTCGTCACCACGCGCAGGCCCCCGCTGTAGGTCGCGTCGGAGCCGAACTGGCTGACCAGCTGGCTCGTGACGTACCGCACGAAGTCAGGCGCCACGATGTGGTTGGCCGGCGTGAACATGTGACCTGGAGGCGAGATGTCCTCGGCATAAGCCTTCGCCGCGTCCTCGGCAGTGATCTTGCTGTCGCGAAGCATCGCGTCGAGGACGGCCTTCTGCCGGTTCTTGGCCGAGCTCCAGTTGATCAGTGGGTTGTAGAGTGTCGGCCCGCGGATGATGCCGGCGAGCATCGAGGCCTGGGCGAGGTCGAGATCCTTGGTCTCCTTGTGGAAATAGATCTCAGCCGCGGCCTTGCTTCCCCATGCGGTGTTGCCGAAGAAGACGCTGTTGAGATACCACTCGAGGATCTGCGTCTTCGTGTACTTGCGTTCGATCTCGAACGCCAGCACCGCTTCGCGGATCTTGCGGTCCAGCGAGGTTTCGTTGCCGACCAGCCTGATCTTGACCAGTTGCTGCGTGATGGTCGAGGCGCCCTCCACGGAGGAGTGGGCTTTCCAGTCGATCAGCGAAGCGCGCACCACGCCCTGCGCGTCCACTCCGGGCTCCTGATAGAAGTTGCGGTCCTCGATCGAGATGACCGCCGCCGGCAGCAGCCGGCCCATGTCGGTAAGGGGCTCGGAGTAGTGCATGTACCCGGGCGAGTGCAGGTCCGCCAGGAGGGTCGTGCCGTCCGCCGCGTAGATGAGCGTGTCCTCGGGCACGGACGAGGTCACCTGGCTCGGGTCGGGCAGCTTGTCCGCATACGCGACGTAGCCAGGTGAGGTGATGA
The DNA here is from genome assembly GCA_050734615.1 of Candidatus Dormibacteraceae bacterium. Classification (GTDB taxonomy): domain Bacteria; phylum Chloroflexota; class Dormibacteria; order Dormibacterales; family Dormibacteraceae; genus DASXBJ01. The sequence goes on from JBOHUP010000435.1 coordinate 6,235, forward strand.
GCAAGCTCGGAACCGCCACGGCGAGCAGGACGAACAGGCGGACCATCCAGCCGGCCGGCCTGGCGAGGCGGCCCTTGCTCAGAACCTGCGGCGCGCTGGCGCGCCGCCTCATGCCGTTTGGCCTACGAGGCCAGACGATCTGATCGTTGTGCAACGTCATCCTCTTCTTCCTCACCTTGTTCCGAGCTGGCCGGCGCGGGCAGCAGCGGGCCGTACCAGCCCAGCGATTGCGCGCTCAACATGGATTTGATGTGGATCAGCTTTCCGGAAGTCTCCGCGGCCTCTTTGAGGCGCTCCGCGGCTCGTGCCTGGCGCACCGCTTCGGTGGCCCTTTGGCTGATCCCGTTGATCGCGGGGGCGCCCGCGGCCGCGTACCAGGAGCGAGCGGCAAACTGGAGCTGCTCGGCGGTGTCACGCAGCGCTTCGAGGCGCGCCTGCGATTTCGCCTGACCTGCCTTGGCGGCGCGCGCCAGGCTTGAGGTGCCGCGAGGGAGCGAGACGTCGCGCGCCCAAATCGCAAGGTTGACCAGCGCGGTGAACGTCGCGGCGCCGGCCACCGCCAATACAACAGCGGCTCGTCGGTTCCACTCATCAAGGGCATAAGGAGCCGCATGCGCGGGGGCCAACTCCAGAAGGGGAAGCTCCATCCACTCCTTGAGGCGGACCTGGGGCTGCCACCGACGGCTGCGGCGATGCTCGCGCAAAAGGACGAGGGCCAAGATGTCGGCGCTTGCCAGCAGGAAAAACCAGTCAGCAATGGCAAACCTGTCGGCGTTGATCGAGCTCACGACGCCGCCAACCAACATGCCGAGTAGGCCGGTCACGACCTGGTCGATGCCCCAGGCGGCCGCCGTCGTCATCTCGCGCGCGTTCGGATCGGCCACGTTGATGACCCCGACCACACACACCGTTACGAACCCCACCCACAGCCCGACCTCCACCGGCCGCGGGACGGCTCGGCGGACTGGAGGGACGAAGGTCGAGGCCACCAGGCCGGTGAAAAGAGCGATCGAGAATTGCAGCGTCAGAGGCACTTCCACGCCCAAGAAAACGCGCCCCTGCGCCCAAGTATTGGAGGCGCTTTCAGGATTGCCCGACTTTTCTCGAAAACCAACTGTGTGCACATTGCCCGGCTGGCGCGTTGTCTGGTTGGTGCGGCCTCTGACCCGCTCAGCGGCCGCACCGTTTTCAGGGGGTGAACATGGCGGTCCTACTGGTCGTTCTGGTCACGGTCATCGGCCTCTCGGTCAGGTCCGGCGTGTACGGCCGCAGCTGGAACATGGCCGAATCCGACACTCAAGATGACTCTGGGTTCTTCGACACCTGCGCGCGAAGCTTCGTGCTGGTGCTGCTCTCTTTGTTGGGGTTGCTCGCCCTGGGCATGACTTACGGCAACGTACTCGGCGTTAACGCGAGCCCGTAGGCGCGCGCACACCGTATTCCGGTATTGACGCCGGACCGGGCGTTTTTCTGGATAGAAGCAGCCCCCTGCCCCGGGCTGCTTCGCTTTCCTCACCTAACTGAAATGCCGCGCAGGCGAAGGACTGAAAGACATCACGAGCGCAGCCCCGCCGCGGCCAACGGCTGGATTCAGTGCAGAGGTGAGCCGCCTCGCCCTCGACCTGGCATGGAGCCTATGGTCGGAGCTGGGTGTGCCCGGCGGGGTGAGGCGGCATGATTGGCAGGCGCTCGACCTCGAGCCGCTGATCCTCTTCACGGCATGGCTGGGCACGGACAGCCGGCTGCGCACGTCGGCGATGGAATGGTCGATTGCGAACGCACGGTTCGCTTCGACGTTCCGCCTACGGCACTTCGCCGGGCGTGCGAGCCCAGCGATGCTCGCCGCGTTCGGCCGGTTTGCTGCCACGGTGCGGACCCATACCCGCGCGCCGTGGCCTGGCCAGGGCGACCCGCTGACGATGCTTGGCCACCAGGACCTGAGCGCGCCAGACCTCCGGCGCCCGTCCTTGATCCAACTGCGCCTGCGGGCGCTCGTCGGGGTCTCGGCCCGCGCCGAGATCTTGAAGAACATGATCGCCGAGCCGGACCGGCCCCAGTCGGCCTCGGCACTTGCTGAGGATGCCGGCTACGGAAAAGGCAGTGTGGCGCAGGCACTGGACGGGCTGACGATGGCGGGCATCGTCCTGGTCCAGCCGGCAGGCAACCGGCTCCAGTACCGGCTCGCCCGGCCGGATGGTCTGGCCGAGGCTTTGCAGTGGCTGCCCTCCACCTACCCGGACTGGTGGCCGGTCTTCAAGATCATCGAAGCGCTTTCAGACTATGCCCACCGGACCGTGCCGCACAGGACCGGGGCCACGACGGTCGAGAACCTGGTGCAGCGGATCGACCCGGAGCTGCACCGTCTCGGCATCGCGGACCAGATAGTCCCCGCCCTCGGATCGGCGGCGATGCCCGAGATCGAACATTGGGCGCTCAACTTTCTGGCGGGCCAGGCCGGCCGCGCTCCCAGCGCCGGCGGTGCTCCCCATGAGGTTTCCTACCGAGTCCACCACCTGTCGTTTGGCGGATGGCTGGCAGCCACGATTACGGCCGGACGGGAGCCGGCACCGATCGAGGTGGATGGCCAAACTCAGCTCGAGGAGGCGGGCGGGGCGGCCAAGGTCGCGCATGCGATGTTCGGCCACGCCCTCGACAGGTCTTCGAAGAAGAGGTCGGACAGCCCCCTGATCCAGGTCATCAGCCGCGAGTTCTCCGAAGAGGTGCTCCGACCGATGCGGGCGGGTCAGGAGGCAACTTTCACCGCCGAGTTCGTGCGCCGTTGGTACGAGAACCGACAGCAGAGGTTCGGCGCAACGGCCTGACGGCTACCGCAACGGTATGAGCACACCGGGGTAAGATTCTCGAATCGCTCAGGTTGCCTGAGCAATCGCCTCGAAACCGGTTGATTTCTTCGGCCTGCGGGCCAATTCACAACAGTTGAAGCTAATTAACCCGACTGCGGGAGCCCTGATGCCGTGTCGACGGTAGCTTCCCCCAAGACATTTGCGCCACCCAGCTGCGGGAGCGCGCCAACCGGGGGGTTTGCTTGTACTCGCTACGCGGTCTTCTTTCTACTTTCACGGGGCGGCACTGCGTCCATGCCGTGTTCGCGCTCGCCGCGATCTCGAATCAACTGAGCTTCACTGCCCTCGCCGCATCACCCTCGGGCACCACGACCGCCAGTCGGCACGGGCGTGCCGCCGCCATCACCTGCGTGACCGCGCAACCCGACAACTGCGAGGCGCCGGCTCCCGTCGACTCGGGTCCCCAGCTGAGCCTTCCCACCGGTGCGACACAGTGCCCGGAATCGGGACCCTATGCGGCATGTCCCACCACGGGCCACCCACCGCAGGCCGGAGTGGCCTCGCTGCCGGATGGCCAGACCGCCTGTCCCGTCCCGGCCGGTGCGCCTTTGCTCGGCTCACTGGCCGCGTGCACCGATGCGGTGATCCATGTCCAGCTGCTGGGCGGCCGAGGAGCCGCCGCCGCGCCACTGGTGGCTCCGAGCGTGCCCGCCTCCTCCCTTGCGCCAGGGGTTGCTCAGCGCCTTCAGCTCACCGCCATCCCAGCCACGGTCCGCCCGGGACAGAATTCCTTGCTGACCGCCACCGCCACCAGCTCCGTGACGGGCACCGGCAAGGTCATCGAGATCTTCGACCAAACCTCGGGGACGCTCGCGGCCGCTTGCGTGCGGGCCAGTCAGTGTCTCATCGACTATCGGGCTCAGGCGGGCGTGCACACCTTCTCGGCGTTCATCACGCCACCATCTCAAAGCATGCCTGACGCGAACCAGGCAGTGGCCTCGAACGCGGTCACCGTCGGGTGGCTGGACAGCAGCGTCAGCGCCAGCGACCTTGTCGTTGGCGCCGGCGAGCCCGTGACCCTCACCGCCAGCTCGACCCTGGACGTCGCCTCTTCCGGACGCTGGCTCGAAATCTACGACCTGACCGCGAAATCCAAGCTCACCTACTGCAGCCGCGGCAGCAGGTGCACCGTGACCGTCAAGCAGCCACAGGCAGGGATCCACGAGATCGTCGGATACGTGACGGGTCAGCCAGAGGCCGTGTCGTCTCCGATTCAGGTCACCTGGCTGGGCGTTTCTCTTTCAGCGAGCACAACGTCCCAGAAGTCAGCCGGATGGGTCCACCTCACTGCGACGGCCAATGCCAACCTCAGCAGCACGCCCTGGGTGATGGCCATCTACGACGACCAGGGCAGGCTCGTCGACCACGCATGCAAGAACGGAACGATCTGCAGCGTGCAGGCATGGCTCACGGGCGGGACAGTTCCGACCTACACGGCGGCGATCGGATTACTGCCCGCACAGGCGAGGCCCGACGCACTCGACGCGATCCTCCAGAAGATCGGCGGCACGAAGCTGGTCCACCTCCAGGCACATTCGCCCGCCGTCCAACCGACCCACATGTTGTGGGGCGTCGACTCCTGCAAGGCTTTTACGTCCGACGCCAAAGGCGCCAGCGGCCTGTACCCGCAGGTGGTCGGCGCGTACGGCACGCCAGATTTCTGGGGACGGTACCTCACCGACACGGTTTGCCCCGGCATCAGCGCCACCGAGATCGCTGCCGCCGCCCACAACCACATGGGGATCCTGCCGATCTATAACGACTACGACTGCTCCGCCGTGAGCGGCAACGCGGCCGGATCCGCGTACGCGATCGCCGCTGTGCAGTGGCTTCGGAATGACCTGATCCCGCAAGGCACCGTCATTGCCGTCGACATCGAGCCGGCAGGCCCGCAGTGCCCGGGCGCCGGCAACGTGGACGTTGGCTTC
>JBOHUP010000436.1:0-14087 GCA_050734615.1 Candidatus Dormibacteraceae bacterium
GTTCTTGGTCGCCTGGCGCTGCGAGTCATTGAAGTACGCGGGCACGGTGATCACCGCGTCGGTCACCTTCTCGCCCAGGTAAGCCTCGGCGTCCGCCTTCAGCTTCTGGAGGATCATGGCCGAGATCTCCTCGGGCGTGAACTCCTTGTTGGCGCTCGGGATCTTGACGATGACGCGGTCGTCCTTGCCCGGCTTGACGTCGTAGGGCACGATCTTGCGCTCGGAGTCCACCTCGGTGAACTTGCGGCCCATGAAGCGCTTGATCGAAGCGATGGTGTTCTCGGGGTTCACAGCGGCCTGCCGGCGGGCAAGGGTGCCCACCAAGCGCTCACCGGTCTTGGTGAAAGCGACCACCGAGGGCGTGGTTCGAGACCCTTCGGAGTTGGGGATGACCACGGGTTCACCGCCTTCCATGACAGCAATGACGGAGTTGGTCGTACCCAAGTCGATTCCTACGGTTTTTGGCATATGTCAGCTCTTCCTCCGCGTTCTTGTCGCGTTTTGAATGTCTATGAAGTTCTTGTTCCCCACCACTGGCGCCTCAAAACAATCACGCCCTAGTCTTAGGTGAATGGCGATCTTCGAGCTTGACCCTGTGGAGAGGATCGCCGTGGCGGCGGTCGGCGAGCCCGGCCGGCGCCGGTTCTTCCTGCTCGCCAGCGGGTCGGGCCGCACCCTGACCCTCTCCTGCGAGAAATCTCAGATCCAGGCCCTCATGGTGCGCCTGCACCAGATGATGGAGACCCAGGGCGTCGAGAGACCGGAGAAGCCCCCGGCGACGGCCGGGCTGGAGCCGGGCGAGCCCGAGTGGCAGATCGGCGAGATGGGCCTCGGCTACCACGAGGCCCGCCAGATGTTCGTGCTGGTCGCCAGCCAGGCGGAGGTGACGCCGGAGGAGGGCGCCGCGGACGATTCTCCATCGATCAGGTTCTGGCTGAGTCACCAACAGGTGGTCGCGTTCTCGAACCAGGCGGAGACGGTGCTGACGGCCGGGCGCGGGTTGTGCCCACGCTGCGGCCTGCCGATGGATCCCGCCGGCCATCCCTGCCCGGTCATGAATGGCGCGCGGCCGATCTTCTGAATCCGCCGGCGGACCACCAGGCGCCGGCGAGACCGAGCGCCTGCTCGCCGAGCTCCCGGACATGAAGCTGCTCGGCCTCCTGCACGGTGCGTCCAACTACACCTTTCTGGTCCGCCTGGACCCGCACCCTCCGTCCGGCCTGCGCGCGATCTACAAGCCGGCTCGGGGCGAGTCGCCGCTGTGGGATTTCGAGTCGGGGACCCTCTACCGGCGTGAGGTGGCGGCCTACGAGCTGAGCAAGGTCCTGGGCTGGCCGCGGATCCCGCCCACGGTGGTGAGACCGCTCGCGCCGCATGGCGTCGGTGCGGTGCAGGAATTCATCGACGCGGACGGGCGGCATTTCCTGGGCGACCAGTCGCTGCACCGCGACACATGGATGCGCGTCGCCCTGTTCGACATCATCGCCAACAACGCGGACCGCAAGTCCGGCCACTGCCTGTTCGACGCGAAGGACGAGGTATGGGTCATCGACCACGGGCTAACGTTTCACGTCGAGCACAAGCTGCGCACCGTGATCTGGGATTTCTCCGGCGAGCCCCTGCTGCCCGAGCTTTGCGGCGACGTCGAGCGCGCACTGGCCGAGGTCGAGCGCGGCGCCTTCGCCAAAACGCTGGACGACCTCATCAGCCCGGCCGAGCGCAGGATGCTCAAGCGCCGCATGCGAGCAGTGCTGGACCCACGCTGGCGGTTCCCCGAGCCGACCTCCGCGTGGTCTGTGCCCTGGCCGCCTATCTAGTCCTCTGGTAACCTTCCGGCGCTTCATGCGTTGCAACAGCCCGATGAGGCTGAGCCCCGCCGCCGTGATGGTCGCGGCAGCCGTCTCGGCCGCTCTGCTCTTCGCGATCTCCCCGACCTCGCGGTCTGCCGTCGAGGCCGACTGCTCGGCGAGCTCGCCATGTCCGACGCCCAGCCCCACCCCGCCTCCGACACCCCCGCCGGTCAACGCCTTCCTCAGCCTCGACGTGAGCGCCGGGCCGCCCGACACTCAGATCACGGTCAACGGCGGCGCCTTCCTGCCCAACGAGCAGATGACCCTTTATTGGGACACCAGCAACAAGGTCGCCGGTGGGGCCAATGCAGACGGCAGCGGCAACTTCACGACTCATGTCAAACCTTTTGCGAGCGACGCGCTGGGCGTACACCGCCTGTATGCCAGCGTTCCGCCTTACCCCTTCGCGAACTTCACACTGCAGGCGGCGACGCCCACGCCTTCCCCGTCACCAAGCTCTTCACCCGAGCCATCGCCATCGGAATCGCCGAGCCCGACCGCCACCGACCTGGCGAGCCCCTCACCCGTGGCGACGACATTGAACGGCCTCGATGTGATGACCAGACCGCCGTTCGTTTTCATTCCGATCATCGGCGCGCTGGCCATCCTGCTTTCTTTTGGCTACTGGATTTTCACCATGGTCCGACGGCCGCAGCCCAGGACGCTGTCCACGGCGGCGGTCATGCACCGGGCGACCCGGCCCGACTACACCGCGGAGCTCGGCACTCCTCCGCCCAAACCCGCGCCAGCGGGGCCACCTGCTTCGGCGTGGGCCGATGCCTTACCGCCTGCTCCCACGCCGTCGCCTGGGCCGGCGATCGAGCCAGGGCGTACCGCCGAGGAGGCGCAACCTCTGGAGCCGGAACCGCCTCCGCCCTCGGCATGGTCCGAGCCGGACTCGACCATGCCCCAGTCCACCGCGCCGGGCGTTCCTGAACGCGACCTGCCGAGTTCACCCGACGAGCCTCCGGACCTGCCCGAACCGTCCGACGACTAGACCGGCGCGCTCCCGCGCCGCATGGCGCGCCACCGCCAGAACCGTGTCAGGCCGCCCTGGATCCCGTGCGGAAACGTCAGCATCGCCAGGATGAAGACCAGGCCGAACAGCGCCAGCGGCAGCTGATTCCCCACGGCGCTCGGGAGATGCACCGCATCTTTGAGGGAGCCGATCCAATCCGGCGCGAACACGATGACCAGCGCGCCCCAGACCGCGCCGGGAAGAGTGCCGAGACCGCCGATTACGATGGCCGCCAGGAGCTCGAACGACAGCGTCAGCGGAAAGCTGCCGGGCGCGGCGAGGTTGGAGGTGTAGGCCATCAGAGATCCCGCAAGACCGGCGCACGCCCCACTCAGCACGAACGCGAGCACCTGGCCTCGTGCGACCCGAATCCCATACAGCGCGGACGCGATCTCGTCTTCGCGGATCGCGCGAAAGTCGCGGCCGTAGCGGGTCCGCACCAGATTGGCGAGCAGCACGAAAACGATGCCGACCGGCACCAATCCCAACCACGCAAACCACACTTCGGGCGGGATCGTGCTCAACGAATCCGGGGCGGAGATCGCCGGCACCGACAGGCCCGCGTCGCCCCCGAAAATGCTGGAGAAGCGGACCGCGACGCCCGGGAGGCCCACCGCGAGCCCCAGAGTCGCCCCTGCCAGGTACGGCCCTCGAAGGCGGGCCGCCGCGACACCGATGATCGTCGAGGCCGCTGCGGTGATGAGGGTCGCCGCCACCATCACGATCGAGGGGTTGAGGTCGACGGAATGCTGCAGCAGGACGGCTGCCGTGTATGCGCCGACGGCCATGAGCGCTCCGTGGCCAAGGGACAGCTGACCGTTGAGCCCTGTCAGCAGGGTCAGGCCCGCGGCCGCGATCGCGATGTACATCACGCTCGACAGCTGGTAAACCGCAAACGGGTTGTACGGGTCGATCAGCCAGATGGCCAGCCCGACGCCCGCGATCAGGACCACCGCGACCACGGCGTGGCGCAGCAGCGTGGACCTGATCGATACGAACCGCGACACGAGCGTTCTCACACGCGTCTTTCCACGGTGTGCACGAAGAGTCCGTGAGGCCGCACCATCAGCAGCACGATCAATATCACCAGAGCGCCGAACGACTCGAGGTCGCCGCCCAGGTAGCCGCCGATATAGGAGAGAGCGAGGCCGATCCCCAGCCCGCCTACCAGGGCACCCACCGGGCTGTCCAGCCCGCCGAGGACAGCCGCGGTGAATCCGTAAACGAGAACGGCATCCATGTTGCTGGGATACAGGAGCAGGATCGGCGCGACAAGCAGGCCTGCCACCGCTCCGGTCATGCCGGCCAGCGCCCAGCCGAAAGTGAGCAGCCGCCCGACGCGCACGCCCATCAGGCGGGCCGTCTCAGGCGCAAAGGCGGCCGCCCTCATGCTCAGGCCGAGCCCCGTGAAGCGAAACAGCACGAGCACGGCGACCATGACGAGGAGCACGATCCCGATCGTGAAGATGCTGAAAGGCGACAGCGCTATGAAATGGCTCCCGACCTGCGTCGCCGCGATCGACAGGGGAGCTGGAAACGCCTTGATCTGCGCACCCCAGATCATCGGCACGACTGATTCCAGCACCAGGAACAGTCCGAGCGTGACGATGACGGCGTTCAGCGGAGGACCGCTTTCCACCGAGCGCACCAGGGTCCGCTCCGCCACGCCCCCGATGACCAGACCGGCGGCCAGGGCGGCAAAAAAACCAACCCAGTAGTTGCCGGTGGCCTGGATCACCGCCAGCGCGATGTACGTGGTGGTCATCGCCATCGCGCCCTGGGCAAAGTTGACCACCCGAGTCGCCCGCCAGATCAGGACCAGGGCGAGAGCCAGGGCGGAGTAGATCATCCCCGCCGCCACGCCGGTGAGCGTCAGAACAATGAAGTAGCTCATCCGGCAGCCTCTCGTTCAGTAACCGAGGTACCCATGCCAAAGCTCCTCATCTCGCGCCAGGTCGCCCGCGTGGCGCGAGGCAATGGCGCGACCCGATGACAAGAGGATCGCTTCGCCAGCGATCGACAGCGCGCTGCGTGCATTCTGCTCGACCAACAGCACGCTCATGCCTCGTTTCGCGCTGAGGTCGCGGACCGTGCGCATGATGAGGCTGATCAGCTTGGGCGCGAGCCCAAGCGAGGGCTCGTCCATAAGCACAAGGTCGGCGCGCGCCATCAAAGCGCGGCCCACGGCCAGCATCTGACGCTCGCCCCCCGAAAGCGAATGCGCGGGTAGCTGGCGGCGGGCTACCAGCGCAGGGAACAGGTCCATCACCTCCCGCATGGCTTTATCGCGATCCGTTTTATCGCGGCGCCAAAGGTGCGCCAGCTGCAGGTTCTCCTCGACCGTCAGCTCACGGATCACGCCCCCGCCCTCGGGGACCATGCTGACCCCCGCCCGGACAATCTCCTCGGGTGCCAGGCCGGTCAGCACCCGGCCGTTGTAGACGACGCGTCCGGCGTGTGATGGGACGACCCCGGCGATGGCTCGCAGCAGCGTCGATTTCCCGGCGCCGTTGGGCCCGAGCACGGCGGTGATCCCATTGTTCGCCACCCGCAGACTGACGCCGTCCAGAGCGGTGACCCCGCCGTACGCGACGTGCAGCGCCTCAACTTCCAGCAAGGGCGCTCCCATCGGTCGCCGCCGTCACCTTGTCGCCGAGATACGCGTCGGTGACGACCTGCTCGCGCTGCACGACCTCGGGCGTACCGGATGCGATGAGACGTCCGAAATCGAGGACGTGCACACGCTCGCACACGTTCATGACCAGGTCGAGCCGGTGCTCGACCAGCGCAATCGACATCCGGTTCCGGAGCGTCCGCAGCAGGTCCGCCAATTGCGTGATCTCGCTCTGGGTGAGCCCGCTCGCGGGCTCGTCCAGCAGCAGGAGCGCCGGCCGAGACACCAGGGCACGCGCGAGCGACACCCACTTCTGAACGCCATATGGCAAAGCATTGGGATAGCGCGGCGCGCAGTCCTCGATGCCCAGCTCGCGCAGCTGGGCGTACGCCTCCTCGCGCAGGGCGGTCTCGTATCGGTCGGAGCGCCCCAGCCCGAGCAAGGCCACAGCAAAGCCAGGCCGCGAGCCGCGACGCGCGCCAACCATCACGTTCTCGAGCACCGTCAGCCCGCGCCACAGGCCCAACCCCTGCAGAGTGCGTGAGATGCCCAATCCGTTCAGCTCGTGAGGGTGCACACCGCTGATCGGCCGGCCGTTGTAGAGGATCTCGCCCTCCTGCGGCGCCTGCAGGCCGCAGACGACGTTGAACAGCGTCGTCTTGCCGGCCCCGTTCGGCCCGATGATGCCCACGATCTCACCCGCGGCCACCCCCAGGGAGACCTTGTCCAGCGCGACCACGCCGCCAAAGCGTACGGTGACCGACCTCACTTCAAGCGACCCCGCACGACCGTCGGTTGCGCTGATCGCGGGGTCATGAGAACCGCCCGCAGGGCTCATCTTCATAACCTACTCGCGCGCCCGCCGGTCGGCGGTTACCGGTTACGGAATGCCGTTGGTCGGCATCGGCTTCGATCCGCAGTTGCCGCAGGCGGTCGGCGGCCCGCTCACCGTGGCCGTGTAGATGGACCCGGTGTAGGTCGCGACGCCGCCCTGGATGACGGCCATCTGCACGCCGAGGTAACCGAGGTGGTTGGTGGCGGAAAAGCCGAAAGGCACCAACCCCGGACCAGGGTCGAGCTGGCCGCTGTTGATCACGTTGATCACGTCCTGGCGGGTTGGGTTTTGCCCCGCCTTCTTCATGGCTTGCACGAAGGAGTACGCGACCGCCATGCCGTAGACGACGTTGCCGTCGAAGGGGAGCGCACCGACGTACTGGTCGTGGATCTGCTTGAACAGCGCGGTCCAAGGATTCGACGAGTCATTGGTCGCGGGCAGGTAGCCGGACGTGACGATCCCGTCCAGCAGGCTTGCTCCCGCCGCTCCCTTCGAGATTGACGTAACGAGACCGGCCAGCGTGATGGGGTCGGCGCCGACGCTGCTGACCACCCACTTCGGGCTGTAATGAAGCGCCGCCGCAGTGAGCAGGGTGATCGCCGTGAAAGCCGGGATCGTATACAGCACGACGACCTTCGCCCCCTTGGCCTGCAGGGTTGCGAGCTGCGGCCCAAGGTTCGTGTTGGTCGGCACGTACTTCTCTTTGTCGACGACGTTGGACGCTTGGATCTGGGAGTCGAGGCCGGTCACACCGCCCTGGCCGAAGTCGTCGTCCTGGTACAGGTAGCCGACCTTCTGGCCGGAGAAGTTGTCGTTGACGTACTTGCCGGTGATCTTGCCCTCGATGATGTAGTCGGGCTGCCAGCCGAACGTATACGGCCATTTCGACGTGTTGTTCCAACAGTCGCAGCCTGACGCTACGAAGAGATCAGGCACCTTCGAGGAATTCAGGTAATCGACCACGGCGAGGTGAGTCGGCGTGCCAAGCCCGTTGAAGATGGCGAACACCTTGTCCTGGAGCACGAGCTTGTGCACGACCGTCGACGTGTTCTGAGGGTTGTACCCGTCATCCTCGAAGAAGTACTTGATCGTCCGCCCGTTCACGCCTCCGTGGGCATTGACCCATTGGAAGTACGCGTTCGAAGCCAGGGATATCTCCGAGTAGCCCGGTGCGGCGGGACCGGTCAGCGGCTGGTGGCTGCCGATGGTGATCGTGGTGGCTGTGATGCCCGGCGCAGAAGCGGTGTTCGTCGTGCTGGTGCTGTTGCCGCCGCCGCATGCGCTTGCGAGCACCGCAGCGACGACTAGCGGGGCTCCCCAGGACGCCGAAAGTCGCTGGATGACTGAGCTCACGATCTCCTCCTCCAAGTTGTCGCTGACAGCCGAGTTCACCGATAGTACTCTCGGCCAATTGATGAGGCAACCATCGAGTGTGTCGAGCCAGGCGGCGGTCACCCGCCGAGAGGCCAAGGAAAGGACCCGCAAGCGGCTCCTCGAAGCCGCGCGGAAACTGATCCTGGCGGGAGGCGAGACGCGGCTCACCGCCAGTACGGTCGCCCGCGGCGCGGGCGTGGCGGGAGCCACTTTCTACGAGCATTTTCACAACCGCAACGACCTTCTGCGAGCCTTGGCGGACGAGCTCTTTACTGAGCTGCGGGGTGATCTTGCGGAATGGCGGCGGGAGGCGCTCGCGGCGCCCACCAACGAGGCGATGCTGCGCCAGGAGTTCCGCAGCCCCCTCGAAATCATCGCCACCAACCCAGACCTGTTCCGGCTCGCCCTGCGAGTCCGCCACCAAGTGGGATCGCCGCTGGGCGATTCCAGCCGGCGCCTCACGGGAAATACGCGGCGCGACCTGGTCGCGGAGTTGGTGGCCCGCGGCTATCCGACCGGCACGCCAGGCGAGGGACGCCGGCTCGAGATGATCGCGGACATTCACATCGCGGCGACTGAGGTCCTCGCGCTCGGCCACCTGGCAGGGCGCTACCCGGACCTCGACGAGGTCGTGGCCATGCTCGTGCTCGTCACTCGCGGCACGCGGCTGGCGCGGGACTGGACCGACCGGGGCGTCGATCAGCAGACTACGCGCCGAGCCTCCCAGCGCCCGCGCTAGGATTCGGTGGGTGTTCGAACGCCTCAAGCCTTACTGGCTGCACGCCTACCTTCTCACCTACACCCCGATCCTGCTGCTCGCGGACAGCAGGATCACAGCGCTGTGGCAGCAGTGGCTGCTCGGAGTGCTCACCTTCGCAGTGCTTTATCTCTGCGCGCTCAAGGCGCCGAGGGAGCAGCGCGTGCAGGTCTGGACGTGTGTGATCGTCGCGACCGGATTCGAGATCTTCGGTTCGTTGATCTGGGGCGTCTACCGCTACCGGCTGCACAACGTTCCGCTGTTCGTGCCCCCGGGCCACGGCATGGTCTACCTCTTTGGTCTCCTGGCCGCCCGCACGCCGGTGGTGATCCGGTACGGGAAGCGCGTTGCTCACGTCGTCCTGGCGGGCGCCGCGACGTGGGCGGTCCTGGGCTTGACCCTCCTTCCCGTGATCACAGGTCGGGTCGACCTGCAGGGCGCCCTGTGCCTGCCGGTCTTTGCCTATTTCGTCCTTCGCTCACCGCGCTGGGCGCTGTTCTCGGCGATCTTCATCGCCACAGGCGAGCTCGAGATCTTCGGCACCGCGTTCGGCAACTGGGCTTGGCTACCGGTCGCGCCCTGGACGCACATCCCGTCGGGCAACCCACCCTCGGTGATCGCCGGCGGCTACTGCGTGATCGACGCCTCGGTCCTGATGGCCCTCCGCGCCGGCTCCTGGATCCGCGCTCAGCCCTTCATTTCGACGCTGGCGCTGCCGACCGTGGTACGGCGTCCTTCGGAGTCCTCGCCCCAGACCTCCAGCTCGATCTGAGCCCCCTCGACCCTGGTCACCCTCCCGCGACAACGGTACGGGCGGCCTGGGACGTCGATCCCGCGGTAGCTGACCTCGAACGATTTGAGCGTGCCGCGATCCCCCACCCAATCGGTGACCAGCTGGCCGAGAAAGGCGGCCTTCAACAATCCGTGGAGGATCACGCCAGGCAGCGAAACGCTCTGCGCGTAAGCCTGGTCGTAATGGATCTCGTAAAAGTCGCCCTGCGCCCCGGCGTACTGCACGAGCTGGCGCGTGGCCGGATGCTTCACGAGCTCGGGCAGCTCGTCGCCGGCTTTCACGTTCACCGGCGGATCGCCGTGCCTCGCAGACGGGCCACGAGCGTTTCGTCCTGATTCACGTAATCCGTCTCGAAGATGATGAAGAGCAGGTTGCCGCTCGATCCCGGCTTCTCGTAGACGTCGGCGACCCGACCCGTCGCGATGATGCGGTCGCCGATTCTCACCGGGGCGAAATATTCGAAACGATTGCCTCCGTTGAGCCAGCCCTTGCCGTATTCCTCCGCCTCGGCGAGGTGCAGTGATACCGCGGCCAGGGCGACCAGGAAGGTGGGCGGCGCCTCTTCGGTCCAGCGGGGGTTGGGGTCCCCGATCGCCTCGGCGAACCTCCTGACGTGGCCGGCTTCCACGACTGCCTCGGTCGGAGGAGCGTCAACGCCGATGCGAGCCCGCAGCCGCTCCAGGACCGATGCAGGGGCCGCCATCAGCGGCCGCGTGGAAGACCGAGCACGCGCTCGGCGATGATGTTGCGCTGGATCTCAGAGGATCCGGCGTAGATGGTCTCTGCCTGCGCCCACATCCAGCCGTACTGCCAGCGGCCGTCCTCGATGGCGAACGGCGAGTCAGGCGCGAGCGCCCCGTAAAGTCCTTCGATGCCCAGGGCGGTCTCCTGGATTCGCTTGTCCATCTCGCTCCAGTAGAGCTTGGTCAGGCTGGCCTCCGGCCCAGGCGCCTTGCCGTGCTGCGCGCTGGTCAGGTTCCTGAGCCCGATGAGCCGGAAGACGTGGGCCTCGATCGTCGCCTGGGCGACCTTCTGGCGCGTGCCCGGATCAGACCCCGCGCCGTTGTCGCGCGCGAGCTGGGCCAGCTGAGCGACCGCGCGCTCGAATCGCGCGGCCTGGGCGAGACCGCCCCGCTCGAAACCGAAAACCGTCATGGCGATCTTCCAACCCGCATCCGGCTCGCCGACCATGTCGCGCTCCTCGACCTCAGCGCCTGACAGGAAGACCTCGCAGAACTCCCCGCCGCCCGTCATCTGGCGGATCCGCCGCACCTCGACCCCCGGCTGGCGCATGTCGACAAGGAAAAAGCCGATGCCTCGATGTGAGGCAGCCGCGGGATCGGTGCGCGCCAGCAAAAAGGTCCTGTCCGCGTAATGCGCGCCGCTCGACCACGTCTTCTGGCCGCTGATCACCCAGTTCCCATTCTTGCGCTCGGCCCTGGTGCGAAGGCCCGCAAGGTCGCTTCCGGCATCCGGTTCGCTGAAGCCCTGGCAGAAGATCAGCTCGCCACTGAGGATCTTCTCGACATACGTCTCTTTCTGCCAGTCCGAGCCATGAACCAACAGGGTCGGCGCGAGCAAGCTCACGCCGAGACGGCCCAGGATGATCGGCGCCCCGGCCCTGGCCATCTCCTCCTGGTAGATCGCCTGCATGACAGGGGTGGCGCCGCGACCGCCGGCCTCTGCCGGCCAGGAGAGCTTCAGCCAGCCACCCTCGTGCAGTCGCCGCTGCCAGTCCCGCTGAAGCCCCGTGTCGTCGTCTTCCCGGTAGCCGCCCACGGCCCCGTGCCGCCACTCCTCGGGCAGGTTGCGATCCAGCCAGGATCGGACCTCGTGTCGAAAGGTCTCTTCTTGGGGCGTGAAGCCGAGATCCACGATTCGGAGGCTAGCAAATCGGGGAAACATATACGGCATGGCATCTGAAGTCCTGTGCGGCATCTGCGGCGCCCCGCTCACCAACCCCACAGCGACCTGTCCCCGCTGTGGCGCACGCGCCTCGGGTGCGTACGGCGCGGCCACCTCCCGGGCGTACGGCGGCAGGGCCATGTCCCGACGCAAGAGTCCGCTCACCGCGGCCGCACTGGCGATCATCCCGGGATGCGGGCATTTCTACCTCGGCCACAACCGAAAAGGCATCGCCTACCTGCTCGGAATCGGCGGCCTTCAGTTTTTCGGCGTGGACCTCGACCTCAGCGTGATCGGGCTGGCGCTCGGTGTGCCCATGGAGCTGGGCAGCGGCACGCTGTGGCTTTACAGCATCGTCGATGCCTACCGCACGGCCAAGCACATGGAGTCGAACCCGGGGAGCTGAGGCGTTAGGAGGTCTTGCGCTTCCTTCTGGTGGCCGTTTTGCGCCGCCCGTTGGCCGATGCGGCGGTCGTCCTGCGGGGACGCTTCGCGGTGCCGCTGAGCGCCCGCTGAACGCGTCGCGAGATTGTGCGCAGCCCTCGCTCCACCGTCCCGGCCGCCGCTGACGAGCCACGCTCGGTCAGCTTGACGACCTGCCGCCTCAGCTTGCGGTTCTCCTTGATCAGCTCGGCGACCATGTTGTTCAGGTGATCGATGAGCTCCCCGCCATCAGCTCGCTTTTTTCGTGTCCGCGTCGTCGTGGATTTCGAGCCAGGCGGCCGGCCACGGCGGCGCCGCGGCGATTCCTGACCTTGCGATGTTTCGTCTGGTGACATTTCTGCTCCCCTTGGCATGCCCCATTAACAGATAGCCTCGGAATTATAGATGCCTGAACCTGAACGATCTTCAAGGAGGACTTACGCCGCGGCGAGCATTTGTTGTTTGGAGATGCTTTTGAGGCCTTCACGTGCCAGCTCGTGCGCGGGATTTGCTTTACGGCTTACATAACGAACGACGCGCCAACCGCGCCTGCACCGCTCGCGCACTTCGTACACGGCAACGCGGAAACTGTCGCTGGAAGGCATCCGACTTCTGACGACGGGAGCACAATCCGTGCGCACAATCACTCGGTGATCGGGCCAACGTGCCGCGGCGAGATCGAGTGCGCCTGCACAAACGTGTGCCTCCAGCTGCGCCGACCCACCCAGGTGCGAAAAGCCGAACGACTCCGTATAGACGGCGCGACCCCTAACAAAAACGGCCAGGCCACATCCGGCCCGGCCGTTCTTGTCGAGAGCGGCGTCCACATAGATCACCAGGCACTCCCGCAAACTGCATTCCTCCCGCATGGCGGTATTTCCTCACGGGACCCTCGCCGCGGGCGTGGGAGGCCCGACAGGATTTCGGAAGAGCCTAACATGATGTTGCGCGGTTGTCCCCATCAGTACACAAGATGTGGGGGTCACCCTTCCTTCGACGCCAAAAGCGACTTCACGCCGGCTGGCCGGCGGCCTTTACGTGGGGGGTAGCTCGGTCCCCATCGCGTGGTAGCCGCCGTCGACGTGCAGGAGCTCACCCGTCGTCATGTCGAGATATTCAGAGAGCAGCGCGCACACCGCGCGCCCGACGGGCGAGCGGTCCTGCATGTTCCAGCCCAAGGGCGCGCGCTTTTCCCACACCTCTTCGAAATCCTTGAAACCTGGAATACCGCTTGCGGCCAGCGTCGCGAGGGGGCCGGCGCAAACTGCGTTGACGCGAATCTTGTAACGCCCGAGGTCACGCGCCAGATACCGGGTAACGGATTCGAGTGCTGCTTTCGAAACGCCCATCCAATCGTATTTCGGCCATGCGCTCGTTGAGTTGTCGAAATCGATTGTGACAAGTGATCCGCCGTGCTCCTTCATTAACGGAAGAAACGCGCGGGCGAGCTCTTTAAAAGAAAAAGTGCTCACCTGAAATGCGGTCGACGCGCTCTCCCATGGCGTGTTCAGAAATTGCCCGCCAAGCGCGTCGGGCGGTGCGAACGCCAGTGAATGCACGAGCCCATCGACGCGGTCCCAACGCTTGGTCGTCTCCTTCACCGCCTCGGCGATGTCGGACTGCTTGGTGACGTCCAGCTCGAGGATGTCGGGCACCGGGTTCAGCTTTTTCGCCGTCATCTGGGTGATGCTCATCATCCGGCCGAAGCTGGTCAGGAGAAGCTCCGCGCCCGAGCGCTGCGCTTCCTGCGCGATCGCGTAACCGATCGAGCGCCGGTCGCTCATGCCGGCCAGGAGAATTTTCTTGCCCTCGAGGATCACGTCGGAATCGTAAGTCTCTCGCCCGGCTCGTTGCCGGTGGCGACTGGAAGTGCGCGGCTCGACCACTCGCTCCACGAGCCGGCGTACAACCTGGCGTCCGGCAGCCCCGCCACCCTCATCGCGAGCAGGTGATGACAGGCGTTGACTCCCGAACCGCAGTACGCCACCGCACCATCCGCTGCTCCAAGCTCGGCGAATCTCTGGCGCAGCTCATCGGGTGACTTGAACCGCCCGTCCGGTCCGAGGTTGCCGCTCCAGGGCGCGCTGATCGCGCCTGGTATGTGACCGGCCTTGGGATCTACAGGTTCCTTCTCGCCCCGATAGCGCTCGGACGCGCGCGCGTCCAACAAGGGGACGCCTTCGAGGTTTCGGATCTCCTGTACGTCAAGCACGCGCGAACGGCCGGGCGGCATGGCCTGGAAGTCCCCGGCGGCGGCCACCCCAGGCGGGTTGGTTTCCAGCGGCCCGCCCCAGGCCTGCAGCCCTCCATCGAGCACGGCCTGGTGACGATGGCCGAACCACTCGAGTAGGAACCACAGCCTCGCCGCGATGGAGCCGCCGGCATCGTCATAGACCACGACCTTGGTCGCGGCGCCGATGCCGGCCCGGCGCATCTCCTGTTGGAACTTGGCTGCGGAGGGCAGCGGATGTCGCCCTCCCCCCTCCTCGCCGGTCACCGCCTCGAGGTCGACGAACAC
>JBOHUP010000437.1:0-4480 GCA_050734615.1 Candidatus Dormibacteraceae bacterium
CCCCAGCCCCACGCCACCACCCCACACCCCGGCCCGCCCGCCACCCGCCGCCACGGGCCGGATCCGAGCCTCACAGCAACTTCTCAGCCAGGGATCGTAGGCTCGTTGAGGATGAAGCTCGCCGCCCTGGCGCTGTCTGCCTTTCTCCTCGCCTCCTGCGCGCCCAAGATCGCCGGCCAGCCGAAGCCCACGGCGCCGCCCACCCCTTCGCCCGCCGCCCAGCAGCCGAGCCCGCCCTCAGCCTCCCCATCGCCGGCCTCGACGCATGTCTTTGTGATCGTGATGGAGAACCGCACCTCCAGCCAGGTGTCGGGCAACGGCTACATCGCGACTCTTGCGGCGCAGTACGGCGTAGCGTCCAACTATCACGGCGTGTCCCACCACAGCCTGCCGAACTACCTCGCCCTCACCTCGGGCAGCACCTGGAGCATCGCCGACGACGCTTTCCACGCCCTGCCCGCCGGCGGCCTCGGAGCCGAGCTGACCACGGCCGGGATCAGCTGGCGCGCCTACATGGAAGGGATGACGCGCACCTGCTTCAACAGCCCCTACCCGTACGCGTTGAAGCACGACCCCTTCGCCTATTACGGCTCCAAATGCCCCCCGCAGGTGGTTCCCTTCACGCAGTTCGCGACCGACATGGCCGGCGATGCGCCGCGCTTCGTATGGATCACGCCAAACCTCTGCCACGACGGCCACGATTGCTCAAACGCGGTGGCGGAGGCGTGGCTGGCGCAGACCGTGCCGGTCATCCTCGGCTCGAGCGCCTGGCGCGACAATGGTGTCCTTTTCATCACCTGGGACGAAGGTGAGGACACCGCCAACTCCGTCCTGACCCTGGTCGTCCAGCCCAACCCGCCCACCCACGAGAGCAGCCAGCCCTACGACCACTATTCGCTGCTCGCCACGATCGAGGACCAGCTCGGGGTGCCGCGATTGGGCCTCGCCGCCCAGGCGACCCCGATGTCAGACCTGCTGGCGATGCCCAGCCCGCCGCGGCAGCGAATCCAATCTGGCTAGCCGCTTGGCCGAATCGTCTCCTTCCAGTAGGTGATCGACTCCAGGTATTCATCGTCGACGGTCACCCCCAAACCGGGCCCTGCCGGCACCCTCAACCGCCCGTCTTCGAGCACGAACGGCTCCGTGATGTCGCGGTTGTAATAGCGGTCTGACGCCGACGTGTCGCCGGGCAGAGTGAAGTTCTTCATCGCGGCCATCGCAACGTTGCCCGCACGGCCGATCCCGGTCTCCAGCATCCCGCCCATCCAGACCGGCACGCCATGCTCGGCGCAGACGTCGTGGATCCGGCGCCCCTCGAGGTAGCCGCCGACCCGGCCCGGCTTGACGTTGATGATCTTGCATGCGCCCAGAGCGATCGCGTCGGTCGCGACCTGCGCCGAGGTGATGGATTCGTCGAGGCAGATCGGCGTGCGCACGATCTTCGCCACTCCCGCGTGAGCCAGGACCTGCTCCTCAGGCAGCGGCTGCTCGATGAGCAGCAGTCCAAACTCGTCGAGCTCTGCGAGGTGGTGGGCGTCATCGACCGTGTAGGCGGTGTTCGCGTCGACCTGAAGAAGAATGTCGCCGAATCGCTCGCGCACCGCGCGCACAGGCTCGATATCCCACCCGGGCTTGATCTTCAGCTTGATTCGCAGGTAGCCCTGCTCGACATAGCTCCCGACCGCATCGACGAGCTCGGGGATCGACTTGTGAATGCCGACCGACACGCCGCAATCAACAACAGGCCGCACTGCCCCAAGGAACTGCGCGAACGACTCACCCCGAGAGCGAAGCTCCGCATCCAGCAATGCCATCTCGATGGCGGACTTCGCCATCTGATGGCCGTGCACGGGACGAAGGATGCGCGCTACGCCGCCTGCCTCGAGCTTCTTCTGGCCGAACAGACGCGGCAACAGGTGGTGCAGAAGCACGTGCTGCGCGGCTTCGACGTATTCGGAAGAGTAGGTGGGCTCCTCGCCGGCCACGCATTCGCCCCATCCATCGCCCACGTCCGTGATCGCGCGCAGCAGCAGGATGTCGCGGTCCGTCTGGACGCCGAACGAGGTCTCGAACGGCGCGACCAATGACATCCTGATGCGCCGGAGCTCCACCGCCTCTAGCTTCATCTGCTCAGCGTATCCAGCCGCGCCACCTCGTCGGCGCTCAAGACGAGGTCGCCCGCCGCGGCGTTCTCCTCGAGCTGCCGCAGGCTCGAAGCGCCCGGGATCGCGACCACGTTCGGCTGGTGGATCAACCAGGCCAGAGAGACCTGCGAGGGCGTCGCCGAGTGTTTCGCCGCGGTTTCCCGCAGCGCTGCGATGAGCGGCGCCCAACGCGCCCGGCCCTCGGGCTGGAAGTCCGCCCGCAGGCGCCTGAAGTTAGCCGGCGCCGCCTCCTGATACTTGCCTGAGAGCAAGCCCTGGCCGAGGGGGCTGTACGCGATCACGATCCTCCCACTCGCCTGCGCCCAGGGTAAGAGATCCTGCTCGGGCTCCCTGTGGACAAGGCTGAAGCGCACCTGGTTGGACAGCACAGGGCCGCCGAAAACCCGCTCGCATTCCTGCCACAGGGCAAGGTTGTGGTTGCTGACGCCGACGTGCCTGACCAACCCCTGCTCGACCAGTTTTCTCATCCGCGGCATGGTGGCGCGCGGAGAGAAAAACCGGTTCGGCCAGTGCTGCTGGTACAGGTCGATGTGGTCGACTCCCAGCCGCCTCAGGCTCCGCCTCGCCCGCCAGCCCGTGGTGACCGGAAGGCCGACCGGGAAGATCTTGGTTGCGAGAAACACCTCGTCGCGCCGTCCGCGGATCGCCTCGCCGACGATCTTTTCCGAGCGGCCCAGGCCGTAGATCTCGGCGGTGTCGATCAGGTTGATGCCAAGATCGAGCGCGCGCTGCGTGATCGCCTGCGCCGTGCCCCTGGCGAAATCGCGGCCGTAGCCCCATTCGGTCGATCCGAACTGCCACGTACCCAGGCCGATCGCCGACACCCGCACACCGCCGACCTCGACAAACCTCATGACTCGCCCCTGGCCAGCCGGTCGTAGACCATCTGGGACCACGACTCCATGCCCAGGTAATAGATCCGCATCTCGTCCAGCGTCAGCAGCTCACCGGCGAGCTTTTCGGTCTCGCGGATGCTGATGTTCGGTGTGTCGCCCTCCACGACGAACACCACGCCCAGGTGCACCTTCGAGACCGGCGACGAGTCGTCGTTGAGGAGGCCGAGCAGCCTCGCTTCGAACCGACCGTCGTAGATCACCTCTTCCTGCCATTCGCGCTTGAGCCCGTCGAGGATCGGATCGCCGGCCGAAAGGTCGCACGGGTTGATGTGGCCGCCGACGCCCAGCGAGTACTGCTTGCGGAGCCGCTTCTCCGACGAAGCACGCAACCGGTGCGTCAGGAAGTATTGATCGCCGTGACGGAACACGACGTAGGGGATGATCTGCTGGAAGTTGGGGTCGTCCTCGACCTCCGCACGCGGCTTGAAGAAATGACGCTCGCGGATCACGGCCTGGTGGCGCTCGAGCTGCTCGCTGACGAAACCGTGCCATGCGCCGTCGGGAAAGATGTCATCGCGCTTGACGCACAGGACCTGCTCGGAGCTCGCCACTCAGATCATCCGGACCAGGCCGCGGCCGAAGACGGCGATCAGCTCGGCGGTGCGGTCAACGTCGTCATCGCCCACCGGCAAGAAATAAACCCATGCCGCGCGTTCTGTGGCGGTCGTGATCATCGTGCGAGCGGAGTCCGCGCTGGGGTTGCCGCACGGCCCTTCGGCGTCCGCGACGCAGATTCGACCGGCGACGTTGACGCGCTCCTTGCCGATGCCCACGTAGCTCTCGCCCGGCGCGCCAAGCCTCAGCACCAACTCGTCGCCCTTGACCTTGTCCAGGTCGTACAGGCCGACTGGCACCTGGAGCTGTATGGACAGCGCGTTGGCAACATCGACAAGGGAGTTTATTCGCGGCAGCGGCTCGCCCTTGCGCAAGCGGCGGAACAGCGCCTCCGAGGACGGCCGCACCCTGGTGGGATCGATGCCGAAACGCCGGTACAACTCGCGCGCACGGCCCACCTCTCCGACTTTCCCCGAACGCGACGCTTGCATGGCGCGCGCCACCTCGAGCTCGAAGTCGTCGCGCGGGTCCGTGACCTCGAGCTCGTACAGCTCGAGCGTGATCGGCTCGACCTCGATCTCGCACCGGACCTTCAGCACAGGTATTCGAGGTCGTCGAAGAAGCTCGGATAGGAGATGTCCACGCACTCGGCGTCATCTATCTCGGTCTTGCCGCCGGCGATCAGGCTGGCCACCGCAAGCGCCATGGCGACGCGATGGTCACCGTGCGAGCTCACTCGAGCGCCTTCGAGGAAGCGGGGGCCGTTGATCACCCACCCGTCGTCGGTGGCCGTGATGTCGGCGCCCATTGCGGCGAGCCCCTCCTCCATGGCGGCGATGCGGTCTGACTCCTTGACCTTCAGCT
>JBOHUP010000438.1:0-2661 GCA_050734615.1 Candidatus Dormibacteraceae bacterium
GGCCTGAGGCGCCCCAGATGCCGGCCTCGCCCTGGCCCGCGGTCTGCGGCTGATACACCAGTTGGGCCTGGCCGAGGTTGGCGCCGACCGGCACGCCGACGACCAGCGGATGGTAGGGCTGGCAGTCCCCGGCCCAGCCGCCGAACGCGACGTACACCATCGTTTCCGCGGGCGACAGGGCCAGCGCCGCCCGCTGCTCCTGGTAGATCGGGTTGGGCTGGCCGATGTCGAGTGGGAATCCCGCGACAGGGCTGCCGTTGCCGGTGTGCACGGCGAAGATCTGGAACTTGGTCCCTCCGCCGGTCGCGGCCACCAGGCCGACCGCGTAAATGATGCCCGCGGCCGGGTCGATCACCGGAGTGCCGGTGATGCCGACGGGATTGATGTTGCCGCACCCCGCCGCTGTGGCGGGATCGGGCTGGGAGGCGAACTGGTGCCACTGCCACAGCGCCCTGCCGGTGATCTCGTCGAGCGCGTAGATGCTGTTGTTCTCGGTCGCCGCGTAGACGACGCTGTTCAGCGCCAGCGGCTCCGCGTACACGTCGCCGTCGAGGCTGGTGGTCCATGACGCGGTCGGGTTGCCGCTCGCCGGGAACGCCGCGGCGCTCGCGTCGTACCCGTCTCGGGTCCCGTCGTGGTGATACGTCGTCCAGCCCGTCGAAGCGGCAGCCGTCCGCGCCGGCAGCGACACCGCGGAGTGCGGGACGGCACAAAGGATGGCAAGAAGAGCGATGAGGGCAACCGCGTTCGTCCTCCGCAAGGTGTCGATTATGCCCAACGCGTTGGCGGCGCGATTGATCGCCTCTCCCGCCGAAAGAATGCCGGGACGGGTCGGGATCTGGGGCCATTTACGACTGTTTACGTGAGCGGTCTCGCCAGGTCGGGCCGGGCCATCAGAATGAGCCGCTGCTCGCTCGCATTCCGCGACCGAATCGGCCGCGGGTACGAGATGCGGCTCAACTCACGAGGAACCCGATTTGGCGATTTCCGGCCCGTTCGATAGAATGCCAGCGGCCTTGGTCCGTTTCAGCTCCGCGTTCCTGCTCGCCGGCCTGGCAAGCGTGATCCTGTCTCCGGGCCCGTCGGCGGCGGCCACACCGCGGTCCCAGCACGCGATTCCGGCCACCGCGGTCGTGCCGGATCCACGCCTCGGCCCCAACGCGGCGGACGAGGCGCGACACGCAGGCCAGGCCATCACGCTGGCGCCCGCCACCTCGAAGCCCATTCCGCTGTCGCACCTCAGCGTCTACGCGTCCTCGCCCTCGCTGCTCGCGGCCTCCGCGACGCCGTTCCACCGCGAGGTGTTCGGCTTCGCGCCCTACTGGGCGCTGAACCAGAACAGCACCTGGAACTACCGGCTGCTCACCACGCTCACGTATTTCGGCCTCACGCTGAACCGTGACGGCAACATCGACACCACGGTGTCCGGCTACTCGGAGTGGAGCAGCCAGGACCTGGTGACCATCATCAACAACGCCCACGCCGCGGGCGATCGCGTGCTGGTCACGGTGAAGCAGTTTCAGACCGAAGCGATTAACCGCGTGGTGACCGACCCTGCGCTGACCAACGTCGCGATCGGCAACATCATGAACGCCATCGCTGCCATGAACCTGGACGGCGTGAACATCGACTTCGAGGGTCAGACCAGCTCGACCTACCCGTTACTGCAGACCGGCCTGACCACCTTCATGACCCAGCTCTCGCAGACCGTGCACGCGAAGTGGCCGAACGCCGAGGTCACCATCGACACCTACACCGGCGCCGCGAGCTGGGACGGCGGCATCTTCAACATCACCAACCTCGCGCCCGTGGTCGACGCCTTTTTCATCATGGCCTACGACATGCCGTTCGACGACTACGTGGGCCACGCCGCCGCCAATGCGCCCATGACGAACTTCTTGTACAACGACACCCTGGCGGTGCAGCAGTACCTCACCAAGGCGCCGGCCTCGAAGATCATCCTCGGCGTCCCGTACTACGGCTACAAGTGGTCCGTCACCGGCAACGGCCCCAACGCCCCGGTGACCAGCGGAGCCACGGCCGACAACTACGCCAACATCGTGTCCGAGATCGCCTGCCACCCGCAGTACATGACGACCAACTGGGACAGCCTCGCGGAGTCGCCGTGGCTCGCCTGGTACAGCCCGGCCACCAACGACCCCTGCGACGGCAACTTCGGCAGCTGGCGCGAGCTGTATTACGACAACGCCACCTCGCTCGGCCTCAAATACGACCTGGTCAACCAGAACAACTTGCGCGGCGCCGGCATGTGGGCGCTGGGCTATGACGGCGGCGCCACCGAGCTGTGGAACGAGATCGCCCAGAAGCTCACCACGGTGACCCCCTGGGACTCGCTCAACGGGCTGACCAACGCCGACCCCGGCCTCAGCGCAGCATCCGCGACTCGCCTGGACGCCATGATGCGCGGCACCAACAACGCGATCTGGCAGAACACCTGGAACGGCGCCTCGTGGGCCGGCTGGTCGTCACTCGGCGGCTACCTCAGCTTGCGCCCTTCGACCATCGACGTCTCGCCGACGCGCGTCGACGTCTTCGCGCGAGGGGAGGACGGGGCGATGTGGCATCGCTACTGGGATGGCACCACGTGGCAGCCCTGGGCCAGCCTGGGCGGGAACATCACGTCGGGCCCGAGCAGCGCCT
>JBOHUP010000439.1:0-2213 GCA_050734615.1 Candidatus Dormibacteraceae bacterium
CGCAAGGACATCGTCGCGGCCAATGCCTACGTGGGCGGCGATTACATCGCGCGGGGCCTGGAGCAAGGTGCCGACGTCGTGGTCTGCGGCCGCGTCTCCGACACGGCTCTCTTTGTCGGCCCGATGATGCACGAGTTCGGCTGGACCTACGGGCCGGGGGACGAGGACAAGATCGGGGCGGCGATCACGATCGGCCACGCGGTGGAATGCGCGGCGCTCGCCACCGGCGCGGTCTCGAACCTCTGGCGCCAGGCCCGGGATCCATGGCGCCCCGGTTATCCGATCGCGGAAGTCAGTGAGGATGCGACGGCGGTCATCTCCAAGGTCGAGGGCTCGGGTGGCATCCTGAACGTGTGGACCGTGAAGGAGCAGCTCGTCTACGAGATCGGCGATCCCAACAACTACTACATGCCGGACGGCATCGCGGACTTCACGACGGTGAAGGTGGAGGAGATCGCTCCTGAGCGCGTGAAGCTCTCCAACATGAGCGGCAAGGGCCTGCCCGAGAAGCTCAAGGTGTGCATCGGCTATCGCGACGGATGGGAGGGTGAGGGCTCGCTGCTCTTCAGCTGGCCCGACGCGTACGAGAAGGCCAGGCGCGGCGAGCGCATCATCCGCGAGCGCCTGAAGCTGCTCAGAGTGGAGCCGATCGAGCTGCACTTCGACTACATCGGGGTCAACGCGCTCCACGGTCCGGCCGCGCCTGAGCCTGGCGAGATGAATGAAGTCGGGCTGCGCGTCGCCGCACGCACGAACACGAAGGAGGAGGCCGACACGGTGAAGCGCGAGTCGACGCACCTCTGGACGCTGGGCGGAATCGGCACAGGCTACCTGTCACCCGCGCAGCCGCGCCCCTCGGTCTCGCTGTGGCCGACGCTGGTTCCGCGCGAGCAGGTGCAGATGAAGCTGACCATGGTCGAGACGCCCGGCCGGTGAAGCTCGGACTTGGCGTCTACAGCTCGGAGTGGATCCAGTCGGAGGGGATCTCGCACCCGCAGGTCTACGCGAACGACCTCGAGCAGGCAAAGCTCGCGGAAGCCGTCGGCCTGGATTCGATCTGGTACACCGAACACCACTTCCTCAACTGGAACCCGTTCGTGATGGGAATGTGCGCGGCGGCCGCCGCGGTGACCTCACGCATACAGCTGGGACCGTCGGTGGTTCTCGCGCCGCTCCACAACCCGATCAAGCTCGCCGAGGAAAGCGCGATGGTCGACGTACTGTCCAACGGACGGTTGACCATCGGTGTCGGGCTCGGGTATCGCGACGTCGAATACGCCGGCCTGAACGTCCGGCGCGCCGCGCGGGCACCGATGACGGAAGAGCTCGTGCAGGTCATGAAGCTCGCCTGGAAGGACGAGCCCGTGACGTTCCATGGAAAGCACTGGACCTTCGACGGCGTGGACGTCCACCCGAAGCCGCTGCAAAAGGGTGGGCCGCCGGTCTGGATCGCGGGCTACGTCGACGCCTCCCTCGATCGCGCGGCGCGTCTTGGGGACGGCTTCATCATGGACGGCGGGACGGACTCCAAGTCGTTTGGCGCGAGCGGTTACAACCGCGACATCTTCTGGCGGGTCCAGGACATGGTCGCCCGCTACAAGGCCGCGCTCGCAAAGCACGGCAGGCGGTACGAAGACCAGGAGTTCGCGATGACGCTGGGCGGTTTCATCTCTGAGCAGGGTGCGGATGACGCGTGGGACCAGGTCAAAGAGGCATACATGCTGACGCGCCGGACGTATGGATCCTGGTACGGGCTGCCGCCCGCCGACTACGCTGACTGGTATCCGAGCCAGATGACTAAGGATGAGCTCGACGCCAGGCGCAGCGAGATCTGGCTCGGGTCGCCTGAGGAGCTCGTCGAGCGGTTCCGCCGGCTACGGGAAATCGTCGGCGACAGGCTGCACGTGATGTTCCGGGTCAAATACCCCGGCGTGCCGCACGACCGCGTCTCCAAAGCGATCCGGCTCCTGGGTCAGATCCGAGGCCAGCTCAAGGCGGCCGCTCCCGTCTAACGGTCCCCTCTCTCCACGGCGGCCACCATCCGGCCGTCAACGACGCGCCAGATGCTGACCGGCGCATCGATTCGGTCACCGTTGGCGTCGAAGCGAATCCAGCCGGCGATGCCTTGCACGTGGGTCCGGGAGATTGCCTCCAGCACCTCCGCGCGCGAGGCGGCACGGGTCGAGAGCGCGGCGACGATCGAGGTCACAGCG
>JBOHUP010000440.1:0-7297 GCA_050734615.1 Candidatus Dormibacteraceae bacterium
GCGGAGGCCTCGACGCCGACGGCAAGAGCGGAGACGGAGCCGGCCTTCTGATCCAGGTCCCTCACCGCCTGCTCGGCGGCGGGTTCGCCGTGGCGGCGCTGTTCGATTGGGACGGTCGCGGCCGCGAGGTCGTGGCGGATGCGCTGGCGAAGTCTGGTCTGCGAGTGGTCGAGTGGCGACCTGTCCCACTCGAACCCGACAGCCTGGGCGAGCGGGCGCGCCAAACGATGCCGGCGATCTGGCACGGCCTGGTCGCGGACCCCCATCTCGACCCCGACGAATGGGAGCGCCTCCTTTACATTGCACGCCGGCGCGCCGAGCGCCGAGCGGCGGCCGAAGGGATCCGGCTGTACCTGCCCTCGCTTTCGAGCCGCACTCTCGTCTACAAGGGACTGATGGCGGGCACGCGCCTCGCCGACTTCTATGTCGACCTGCGCGACCCTGGCTGCGAGAGCCGACTCGCGGTCTTCCATCAGCGCTATTCGACCAACACCATGCCGGACTGGCGCCTCGCTCAGCCGTTTCGGACGCTCGCGCACAACGGCGAGATCAACACCATCACAGGCAACCGTGCGTGGATGCGCGCGCGAGAGCCTGAGCTCGAATCGGAGCTGCGGGGCGTCGTCTGGCCGGAAGGCTCTGACTCGGCTTCGCTGGACAACGTGCTCGAGCTCCTGGTGCACCGGGGATGGGAGGTCTCCGAGGCAGTGATGAGCCTCGTGCCCGACGCGTGGGAGGGACGCGGCGACCTCGCGGCTCAGGTGCGCGACTTCTACCGCTACCAGTCGATCCGTTTCGAACCCTGGGACGGGCCGGCCGCGCTCGCGTTCAGCGACGGCATCGTCGTCGGTGCCGCCCTCGACCGCAACGGCCTGCGTCCCCTGCGCTGGCAGCGGACCGAGGACGGGCTGGTGGCCGCCGCCTCGGAAGCCGGGGTGGTGACCATGGCCCCCGAATCCGTGGTCGAGCGCGGCAGGCTCGGCCCCGGCCAGATGCTCCTGGTCGACACGCGCGACGGCTCCGTCCTGCGCGACGGCGATGCCAAGGCTCGCGCCGCCGCCCGCCACGACTACGGCCTGCTCGCCGACCGCGTGCTGATCCCCGTGGAGCGGCACCATCTGCAGGTCCAGCCGGTCGAGGACCTCGCCGTGCAGCAAGCCCTTTTTGGCTGGGGATCCGAGGATGTCAAGTTCGTCGTGTCTGCGATGGCCGAGACCGGCGCCGAGCCCGTCTACTCGATGGGGGACGACATTCCCATCGCTGCGCTCGGCCGTACGCCGCGTCGCCTCTACGGATACCTGCGACAGCGGTTCGCCCAGGTCACCAATCCAGCCATCGACCCGCTGCGCGAAAAGGCGGTCATGTCGCTGCGCGTGCTGCTCGGCGCGCGTCGCGGCACGCTGGAACCTGAGGGCGGAGTGGACCGCGAGCTGCGCCGTCAACACCATCCGGCGATGCCGCTGAATCGCGCCGGCGGCGCGCAGGGCGCACCGTCAATCAACCTCCTCGAGCTCGACTCGCCTGTGCTGGGCTCTTCGGAGCTGGTGCGTGTGCTCGAGGACGCCACCGTCCTGGATGCGACGCATGCGCCGGACGAGGCGCTTCGCGACGCCCTGCTGCGCCTGTGCCGCGAGGCGGACGAAGCAGGCGGGATCATCGCGCTCAGCGACCGCCGGGCCGGTCCGCACCGACTGCCGGTGCCGATGGCGCTCGCCGTGGGCGCTGTGCACGAGCACCTGCTGGCGACCGGCACGCGCATGGCCAAGGACGTGATCGCCATCGCGGGCGACGCGGTCGACGTCCACGACCTCGCCTGCCTGATCACGGTCGGCGCGACCGCGGTGCACCCGTATCTCGCGCTGGCCACAGCGGGAGAAGAGGGTGCGGTCCACTACCGCAAGGCGCTCGAAGCAGGGTTGCTCAAGGTGATGGCCAAGATGGGCATCTCATGCGTCGCGAGCTATCGCGGCGCGGAGGTCATCGAGGCGTTGGGCCTGGGCGCCGAAGTGATGGAGCTCTGCTTCCCGGCTGTGCCCTCGCGCATCGGAGGCGCCGACCTCGCGGATCTCGAGCGCATGGCCCGCGCGCGGCCGGAAGCGCTGGCCGATCACGGCCGCGTCCGCTTTCGAAAAGCGGGCGAGCACCATGCTTACAACCCGCTGGCCGTGCGCGCGGCGCAAAGGGCGGCGCAGACCGGCGACCGGGACGCGTACCACGAGTGGCGGCGCCTCGCGAGCATGACCGAGCCGCAGTCGCTGCGCGAGCTGATGCGGATCAAGGAATCAGCCATGGCGATCCCTCTCGCCAACGTCGAGCCTGCGACCGAGATCGTCAAGCGCTTCGTCAGCACCGCCATGTCCCTGGGAGCCCTGTCGCCAGAGGCGCATGAGGTGCTGGCGATCGCGATGAACCAGGTTGGCGCACGCTCCAACTCCGGCGAGGGCGGCGAGGATCCCGAGATGTACGACGACGATCATGGCGTGCGTCAGGGGGATTGGAGGCACTCGCGAATTCGTAGAGACAACCGGGTCAAGCAGGTCGCGTCAGCGCGCTTCGGCGTCACGCCGCGCTACTTGAAGCGTGCCGATGAGCTCGAGATCAAGATCGCGCAGGGCTCCAAGCCCGGCGAGGGCGGGCAGCTGCCCGGGATCAAGGTCACCAACCTCATTGCGCGCTTGCGCCATGCGCAGCCCGGCATGCAGCTCATCTCGCCCCCGCCGCACCACGACATATATTCGATCGAGGATCTCGCGCAGCTCATCCACGACCTGAAGACGGTCAACCCTCGCGCCCGCATCGGCGTCAAGCTGGTTTCCGAGGCGGGAGTCGGAACCATCGCCGCGGGAGTCGCCAAGGCGCGCGCCGACTACATCCTGATCTCCGGCCATGATGGAGGCACCGGCGCCTCGCCCCTTTCATCGATTAAGAACGCGGGTGCGCCGTGGGAGCTCGGACTGGCGGAAGCGCAGCAGGCCCTGGTCGCCAACCGCTTGCGTGAGCGCGTCAGCCTGCGCACGGACGGCGGCCTGCGCGGCGGTCGTGACGTCATCGTCGCCGCCTTGCTCGGCGCGGAGGAGTTCGGGTTCGGCACCGGCCTGCTGGTCGCGCTCGGCTGCGACATGGCACGCCAGTGCCACCTCAACACCTGCCCCACCGGCATCGCGACGCAGCGCGAAGACCTGCGCGCCAAGTTCGAGGGCCGCCCCGAGCACGTCATCAACTACCTCCTCCTCATCGCCGAAGAGGTGCGCGAGCACCTGGCCCGCCTGGGTGCCGGCTCCCTCGCCGAGCTGGTCGGGCGTGTGGAGCTCCTCGAGCAGGACCCGGCGGCGCAGCTGGATCTCTCATTGGTCCTGGCTCGTACCGACCCGGCGCTTCCGCGCAGCCGCGCCTGGGCCCGGAATGGTGATGCCCCCTCCGCGGCCCCGCCTGCTGGCGATCTCGACAACTCCCACCGCACGGTCGGCGCTGCGCTCGAACCCGCCGGCCCTCGCCTCTATCGCGGGAGCGCGGGACAGAGCTTCGGCGCTTTCCTCGACGCGGGCGTCGAGCTCAGCCTCGAAGGCGAGGCACAGGACTACGTGGGCAAGGGCATGGCCGGGGGCTCGATCTCGATCCGGCCCTTCGCCGGCGACCGGGCCGGGGACCCGGTGCTCGCCGGCAACACCATCTGCTACGGAGCCACCGGCGGCAAGCTCTTCGTCGCCGGCAGGGTGGGCGAGCGTTTTTGCGTTCGCAACTCAGGCGCCGTCGCGGTCGTCGAGGGGGCCGGCGACCATTTCTGCGAGTACATGACGGGTGGTATCGCGGTGGCGCTCGGCCCCGTGGGCTGGAACGCGGGCGCCGGCATGACAGGTGGAGTCGCGTACGTGACGGAGTGGCGACAGCTGAACTCCGACAGCGTGGTGGCTCGCGAGGTCCCGGCGGACGACGCCGCCGAGCTGCGGGCCCTGATCGATGAGCACCACCTCCGCACCCGCAGCCTCCGGGCGGCCGAGCTGCTGCGTGACTGGGACGGCGCGCTCCCCCGATTCCGCCAGCTGGTCCCGATCGCCGCCACCCAGCCGGCGCTCACTCCAGAGGCGGCCTCCGAAGCCGCCGA
This sequence comes from Candidatus Dormibacteraceae bacterium, assembly GCA_050734615.1. Taxonomy (GTDB): domain Bacteria; phylum Chloroflexota; class Dormibacteria; order Dormibacterales; family Dormibacteraceae; genus DASXBJ01. The sequence continues at coordinate 4,103 of JBOHUP010000440.1, forward strand.
AGAGGCGGCGAAAGCCTGACCCTGCGCCTAAGATGGGCTGCACGCGACCCAAAGATATGACCGAACGATGGATTGTCAACTCGGCGCCAGCGCTAACGGTGGACCGGGTTGGCACGGGCCGACGGCGGACATCGGCACCGTGACCACAGGGCTGACCTCTGCCTGAACGTAAAGCAATGATTCGCGATGCGCTCGAGGCTCAACGCCAGGCCGAGCAGGATTTCGTCGCGCATGCGCGTGACCACGAGAAGGCCCCGAAAGGCTGGCCCGCCGCGCTGATTCTGTTTCACGCGAGCATGTGGCGCGAGCGCCTCCTGCACGCGCTGACCGAGATGGCGGAGGACCGGCCGCAGCCGCCGTTTCCCGGCAGCGTGGACGAGATCAACGAGGCCGAGCTCGCGAGCGGAATCGGCACACCGCTTGCGGATGCCGCCGCGCGCTCGGAGAAGCTGCTCGGCGAGATCATCGCCGTCTACGAGAAGCTCGGGGACCGACCGATCCAGTGGGGCTCGGTGGCGACGACGACCGAGGCGGTGCTTCGCAACAGCTACATCCATCCCCGCAACCACATGTTCGAGTACCTGAACGAGAACGGCGACGCGGCGGGAGCGGCCCGGGTCTTCGAGGAAGCTGTGCGCGACATGCGGGAGGCAGACGCGCCGCCGCTTATCCTCGGTGCCGCCGTCTACAACCTGGCATGCTTGCGCGCGACCCAGGAACGAACCAAAGAGTCACTTGCGTTACTCGAGGAAGCGACACGGATGCGGACCGACCTGAAGGCCGCCGCGGCGGACGACGCGCAGCTGGCATCGCTTCGCGACGATCCAGGGTTTCAGGCCCTGGTCAAGCGGTAGCCACGCGGATCCGATCCAGCACCTTCATGTTCGCGATCGACTCGCTCAGCGGGATCGCGGCCGGCGAGCCGTCGATGACGCTTCGGGCATACGATTCGACCATCAGCTGGTAAGGATCTGCCTGATCGCGCGACGTGAACGGCCGCTCGATGCGGCGCGCAGCGTCCCGCGTCACCACGGTCAGCTCCTGCTCTTCAGGTGACTCGAAGCTCGCGAAGAGCGCGGCGGTCGCCCCGCTGTCGAACTGCATCAGCACGCTCGTCGTCATGTCGACGCCACCCGCCACTCGAGAGCGGGCGAACACGTCCGAAGGTTCGCCGAGGATCCACCGCGCGACGCTGACCACGTAGCAGCCGACGTCCAGCAGCGCACCTCCGCCGAGCTCGGGGCGCAGACGGTAGTTCACCGGGTCGTGCAGCCTGAATCCGAAGCTCGCCTGGACGTACAGCGGCTCGCTCAAGCTCGCGAGGAAGGCGACGATCCGCGGCTGGAAGCGATACATGAACGCCTCCATGAGCAGCCTGCCCGAGGACGCCGCGGCGGTCGCCATCGCCTCGGCCTCCGTCGCGTTCAAGGCGAGAGGCTTCTCGCACAGGACATGCTTGCCGGCCTCCATGGCGCGCAGCGTCCAGTGCTTGTGGAGGCTGTTGACCAACGGGATGTACACGGCGTCGACGCTCGGGTCGGCCAGCAATGCGTCGTACGAGTCGAGGACGCGCAGGCCCGCATAAGGCTGCGCCATCTTCTGCGCGCGGGCGCGGTCACGGCTTGCGATCGCCACCAATCTGCCGTTGGCCGACGCCGCGACGGCGGGCAGCACCGCCTCCCCCGCGATCCAGGCGGCGCCGAGCACCCCCCACCCGATGCGCTCGGCTATATGTGGACCTCGATCGGAATGCCGCCCCGCGCGATCGAATGCGCCGCGGCCTCCATGACGGCGACCGTGCGGCGGGCTTCCTCAGGCGCCACAGCCAGAGGTTCGTCCCAGCGCAGGTGGTCGGCGAGGTTGCGATAGAAACCGAGGTTGTCGCGTGCCGCGAGCACGAGCACCTCTTCATGCGAGCCGCCACCGGCCGGGCGAAGCACCCTGACGCGGGCGGGAAAATCCGCCGGCACCGGCTCCTTCTGCCAGTCGCCCACCAACGCCCCGCCGGTGCCGAGCACATACCACTTTGGCTTCGGCGCGGCCGCGATGTCCGACTGCAGGAAGCTCGCCTGCGCCCCATCGGCGAAGGTGAGATCGACGCGGACCTGGTCGGCATTGGTCACGTCATGCCACACCAGCTTGTGCGCGACCGCCGAAACGGCGCGCACCGGATCCGCAAACATCTGGAGGATCCAGTCGAAATAATGCGAGCCCCAGTCGTAGATCGTGCCGCCCGAGATCGGTTCGTGGCTGTGCCAGAAATCGCATGGATGCGAGTAGCCGCCGATGAACGATTCCATGTAGAACACCTGTCCGATGCGGCCCGAGCGGACCACGTCTCGCATCGCGAGGTAATCGGGGTCCCAGCGCCGGCTCTGATAAACGGTCAACACGAGGTCGCGCGCTGTGGCCGAGGCGATCATGCGGTCCACCTCGTCGACGTGCAGTGCGAAAGGTTTCTCGCACACCACGTGCCTGCCGGCGGCGAGGGCCGCGAGAACCGACTCGGCGTGCGTACTGGGCGGAGTCCCGACCACCACCAGGCCCACCTCCGGGTCTTCCAGCATCTCCTCGCTGCGAGCGTGGGTGCGCACGGACCAATCCAGCTGAGCCTGGTGCCGGCGCTCCGCCGAGAGGTCGCAAACCCCCGCGAGCCGCAAACCGGGAATGGCCGCCACAGCGGCGGCATGGTCGCGGGCGATCGCTCCGTATCCGACCAGGCCGATCCCGACGGCGCCGCGGGGCTCCACGCCAGCCGCGAAGAGGAGGGCGCGGTGAACCAGGCGCTGGAATCCCGGATCCTCACCGCTCGACGTATCGTGGCCCAGGCCAAGGTAGATGAACCGCCCCTCGCCATGGCGTCTCTCGTACGCCACGACCTGGTCGGTGAAGCGCCACTTCGAGCGGACCAGAACGTTGGCGTCCTCGCCCGGCGGCCCCTCGGAGAGGTAGAGCTCATCGCGGAACTGCCACTCCGAGCCGAGGCTTTGCGTGATGGGATGCGATGGGTCCGGCCTCAGGACAAGCTCGGTGACGAGTCCTCGGCCGCCCGGAGCCCACCTGGCGAGCTCGGCGAGCTCGCCGCCGGCGGACCACGCGGCCAGCGTGCCGTGCAGGAGGATCAAGCCGCCGCCCTTCCTCACGAACTCCGAGATCTCCTCGGCCTGGCCGGCCCGGAGCGCCTGGTCGCTGGCC
>JBOHUP010000441.1:0-1506 GCA_050734615.1 Candidatus Dormibacteraceae bacterium
GGCCTCCTCCTCCGGCTGCGACGACTCGTCGAGCGAGATGACCGGATCAGGGAGCCGGCCAGAGAGTGTGTCTTCGCGGTGAGCACGCCGCGCTCGCAGCACGTTCAGCGATACGCGAGCGACGATCGTCGTGAGCCAGCCGCGGACGTTTCCGACCTGGGCCGCATCTGAGAGGCTGGCGCGCAGCCAGGCGTCCTGGACCGCGTCGTCGGCCTCGGCCAGCGAGCCCAGCATCCGGTAGGCGACGGCTCGCAGGTGCGGCCGCTGCTCCTCGAAGCGCTCGGCCAGCCAGTCCTTTTCATCCACGCTGTCACATCTCCCAGTTGTGAAGTGTCATCACCACAGACACGCCTGACGACGAGGATGTGACAAGGAGGAAGATCCAAATGAGCGCCAAGGAACTGATTCTGGTGACCGGCGGCACCGGCGGGCTGGGCCGTCGGGTGGTGGAACGGCTGTGCCGGGGTGGGCACCGGGTACGGGTCACCAGCCGCCATAGCCACGAGGCCGCGCACGGTATCGAGTACGTCTTGTCCGACCTGGCGAAGGACGAGGGCGTCGACGCGGCTGTGGACGGCGCCTCAGTCGTCGTGCACTGCGCGGGCGTCGGCAAGATCAAGGAGGACAAGGCGCAGGCGCAGAATCTGGTTCGGGCAGCCAAGCGAGCCGCGGTGCGCCACCTGTTGGCCGTCTCGGTGGTCGGAGCGGATCGGATCCCGGTCAGGACCGCAGTCGACAGGTCGATGTTCGCCTACTTCGCCTCGCAGCGGGCCAAGGAGCTGGTCGTCGCCGAATCGGACGTACCCTGGACAAACCTCCGCGCGACCCAGTTCTATGACGGCTTCCTCCTCGTGATGGTTCGCGGGATGTCGAAGCTGCCGCTCGTGCCGCTTCCGGCGGATACGCGCTTTCAGCCAGTCGACGCCGATGAGGTGGCCGACAACCTCGTGGAGCTGGCCCTCGGCCCGCCTGTCGGACAAGCGCCGGACATCGCCGGGCCGAAAATCTACGACGCGGAGTACCTGCTGCGCAGCTACCTGGATGCCGTCGGCAGGCGGCGACGGATCGTTCGTGTGCGAATGCCTGGGCGGGCTGCTGCGGCGGTTAGGTCCGGTGCCAATCTGTCGCCTGGCCTGGCAGTCGGCGTGCGGACCTGGGAGGAATTCCTGGCCGCGGAAGTCGCTTCAACTAGGCCGCGATCGGGCATCCGAGACGTGACCCGATAGCCGTCGACCCTGCTGCAAGGCGGGGAGCGGCTCGGCAGCGAGGGCATTCACGGTCGATGTGACTCGAGAAACCCGCGAACTTCATCAGCCACTCGAGCGGCCTCTGCAATGTGTTCCAGATCCCGATCCTCTGCGGCTGCCTGCACCATCCGCCGAAAGATGAAAGGACCCCGCTCCTCCGCCGTGAGGTTCGGCTGGCGCGCCACCAGATGGAAGTGGATATGCGAGAAACCGGCCCCCTCTGAAAACTGAGCCACGTAAACCTTGCGGGTGCCGGTTG
>JBOHUP010000442.1:0-2919 GCA_050734615.1 Candidatus Dormibacteraceae bacterium
GTTGAGCGCTCCCCTTAATACGGCCATCACCCCGTGCCGGCTGCGTTCGGCCTCGTGGTCGGCGAGGAACTCTTCCGCCTCGTCGACGAACGCCGGCCGGAACATAGTTCGCTCGAGGCCGACCGACATCATCGCCGACACCGCCGAGCCGAATGCCCACACGAAGATCAGCGGCTCGGTGGCGTAGACCGCGACCAGGGTGGTGGTGACGCCGGCCAGGATGTACCCGACGCTCGAACCGGCGGCGATGACCGGGAAGACGCGCTTCCCCTCCAGGAGGTTGAAGTGCTGGCTGACGAAGCTCCAGAAATGGAGCATCACGAGCTCGAATGCGACCGAGTACACGACGTATGCGGCAAAGGCGACGGTGGCGTCCTCGTGCACCGCGTATGCGATGTAGACGCCGACGGCGGCGACCGCATTGGCGATCAGGGTGATGCGGAACGCGCGGCCTACGCCGAACCGCCTCGTGACCACTCCCTGCAGGACAACCATCGGCCAGACGGCGACCGCGAGGATGATGAAGAAGAGCGGGTAGGCCGAGGGCCCTGCCTTGTTCAGGAAGATCGACTGCGCCGCGTTGAACGCCGTGTACATGGCCCAGCCGAGGACGATCGCGAAGCCGGCGACCTGCAGCGTGCGATTGAGCTCGGTCCGTCTGACGTGAAGCACCTTGGCCAGCAGCGGGGACATCGCTTCCTGGCGCAGGTACGCAGGACCGCGCGTGCCGAGCATCGTCCCGGCGGCCCTAGGTCTGCTGGACGCTGGCGATCTTCTCCAGGGCCGCGATCCGCTCCTGGATCGGCGGGTGCGTGTCGAAAAGGTGGTTGAAGAAGCTGCCGTGGTGCTCTGTCGGGTTGTCGATCATCATCGCCGCCACGGCGTGGTTGAACTTCTCCGGCGGTTTGTCGTTCTGCCCGATCTTCTTCAGGGCACTGATGAGGCCCGCCGGGTTACGGGTGAGGTCGACTCCGCTCACGTCGGCCAGCGATTCGCGCTGACGTGAAAGCGCGAGCTGCATCAGGGGGCCGACCAGGAACGCGATGAGGGTGAAGATGATCCCGATCGCGAAGACGATCAGGACGGCGCGGTCGTCACGGCTGCGGATCCGCCAGGCGCCGTTCCAGTACATGCTCGCGATCAATGCTGCGAGCCCGATCATCGTCGTGACGACGAGCAGCAGCCGGACGTCGAAGTTCTTGATGTGGCTCATCTCGTGCGCGAGCACCCCCTCGAGCTCCTCGCGGTTCATCATCTGCAGCAACCCGGTCGTCACGGTCACCGCCGCGTGGTTGGGGTCGCGCCCGGTCGCGAAAGCGTTGGGGCTCGGGTCGTCCATGATGTAGACCTTCGGCATCGGCAGCCCGTCTCCGATCGCCAGCGTCTGGACGATGTTGTAGAGCTGCTGGAACTGGTGCGGGTCGGCTTCTCGCGCCCCGGCTGCCGCCAGGACCGTGGCCGCGCCGAAGTAATACGAGAACATTGCGGCGCCGACTCCGAGCAGGGCGAGGATGATCGCGCCGGCGATTGCGCCGTTAGTCCCATACGCAAGCTCGCCGATGATCAGGCCGGCGATGAGCCAGATCGCCAGGAAGCCGATGATCACGATGATGCTGTTGCGCTTGTTGCGTGCGATCTGGTGATACATGGCTAGCCAGTCTGGCGGTTGGGTTTCTTGATCGTTTCCCGCAGCCTCGTCGCCGCGTAGCGACCCCAGATCTGTGCCCACACCAGACCGTTGCCGAAAGCCGACACGTCCTCGGAGTGGTGCTTGAAGTGATACGTCCACATCGCGCGGTGCCGCTCGTACTGCAGCTTCCTGTTCTGTTCGGGGGTGACCCGCTGGACGTGGTGCGTGGCGCCCGCCGTGGGCAGGTAGAAGACCTTCCAGCCGCCCAGCTTGAGGCGATAGCACAGGTCGACGTCCTCGCCCGACATGAAGTAACGGGGGTCGAAGAACCCCACCCGGTCCAGCGCCGCGCGCCTCAGCATGAGGCATGCGCCCGTGCCCGAGTCCATCTCGTGGACGTCGGTCTCCGGCACGTGGCCCATGTTGTAGCGGCCGAAGCGAGGGCTCTTCGGAAACAGCCTGTTCAAACCCACGGTCCTGTAGAACAGGGTGCTCGGGTCCGGAAACGACCGCCGGGCGTCCGCATCCAGGCGGCCGCTGGGCAGGGCCACGCGGGGCCCGACAGCGCCGGCATCGGGTCGCGTGAGCAGGAAATCGGCCAGCCGGCCCACGCACTGGGGGTCGACGGTTACATCGGAGCTCAGCAGGAGGACGAAACGCCCCTGGCAGCGCTCGAGCCCGATGTTGGCGGCTCGCCCGTAGCCCACGTTCTTCGGCTGGACGAGCACCGTCGCCTGGGGAAACTCGTCGGTCACGGCCGCAGCGGAGCCGTCAGAGGAGTCGTTGTCGACGACGACGGCTTCCACCGGCACGTCGGCGCTCGAGAAGAACGCGTGCAGTGAACGCAGGAGCTGGTCTTTGGCGCTGTCGCTCACGACCAGGGCTGAGACGATCGGCTTGGCGGGTTCGGGCATCTGAAAGGAATTATCCCCGGCGGGCACGACTTCCCGCGCCCGGGTAAGCGACGCCCCTCTACAATTCGCCGGAAGTGGAGACCGCGGCACGACTGGGTCTCGGTCACCGCCTGGCCCAGCTGACCCAGAACCGCCTGGTCCGCCAGAACGTCGTGCTGTTCGGAGGCGGGCTGATCGCCGGGATCGGCGGATTCGTATACCACGCGATCGCCGGGCGGGTCCTCGGCCTCGCCACGTACGGTCAGGTCGCCTTCCTCATCGCCCTGTACGCCGTGGGCACCGCCCCCGCTCTCATCCTCATCGTCGTCCTGGCCCGCTACACCGCCAACCTCGTCGCGCGAGCCGACGCCGGCGTCCGCTCGCTGCTGGCACGCA
>JBOHUP010000443.1:0-3441 GCA_050734615.1 Candidatus Dormibacteraceae bacterium
CCATGCCTGCTGAGTCGGCTCCAACGTGGACGTGACCGCCGGTGCGCTCTGTCGCTCGCGCACCGTTCGCCTGCAGGATCGAGCAGACCTGTTCCAGCTGACGCCAGGTCTCGGGCGTATCGCGGAGGACGGGGCTGACGATCTCGCCTGTGACGGTGCTGTCCTGCTCGCACACCCACTCCCCGGGCTGGCGGGCGGAGTGGTAGCCGCGCTGCGTTGGCGAGGTACTGAGCCCCGCCGCGTGCAATGCTCGGGCCACCGCGTGTGGATCGGCGCCGTCGAACTCGATCTCGATTCCGAAGGTCTGGTTGGGATCGCCGATGACGTTCTCGTGTTCGTAGGTCGCTCCAGCCGTACGGGCGAGCCGCATCAGCTGCTCGTGGAGCTCGTCGTTGTCGGTCAGCGAGCGATCGCCTTGGGGCACGACCGATCCATGCGCGGCCAGGAACTCTTCCAACAAGCGCTGTGCCTCGCCCTGCTCGCGGTCGATGCGGTCGCGCTCATCTCGGTGTCGCTCGACTGTCTGGGCGTACATGTCGACCCACTGCATGCTCGCGACATCAGGTCCGTCCTCGAGCTCCGGAATGAAGGTGGTCGCCTCGGGCTCGGTATGCGGGCCGGGCGCGACGGACATCGCGACTGGAGCGGAGGCCACCACGCCCAAAGGCGCTGCAACCACCGCCGGGCCGGCCGAGGGCTCTATCACGGCCGGTCTCGACTGGGTCGCCGTGCGGCTGCTGCCCTTGCTCGGCATCAGCTCGCTCTCCTCAGGCGGCCGCGAACTGTGCTCTGCAGGTTGGCGTATAGGCTGCGTAGCGTCTGCTCGGACATGCCTGGCGCAGCGTTGGCCTCCAGGCAATACGCCCGTCCGGTCTCGCGGTCGACGATCACGTCGACGCCGGCGTAGTCGAGCCCAATCCGGCGCGCGCCTTCACGTGCTGCGGCGATCACCGAAGCCGGAAGCACCTCAATTTGCTCGTGACGCCACTCGGGCCGGAGGTTCTCGACGTTGGTGCCGGCGGGAGCCTCCTTCCGGTAGGCGGAGATGACCCAGTTGCCCAGGCAGCTCACGCGGTACTCGTCTCGATCGGGGATGAAGCGCTGGAAGAGGTCGTGTCGGGCGCGCTCGGTCCAAGGGGCGTCGCTGGCGATGACCGCCTTCCCGCTGCCGCGGGCTCCATGTCGGCGCTTGGCGACCACTCGGTCAGAGCCGAGCAGCGGGATGTCGTCCGGCCGCAGCACGGTCGGAGGCGCGAGTTCTCCGAGCCGGCGCACGGACTCGACCTGGTCGGAGGCGATGCGCACAGCCTCCGGTCTGTTCAGGGTGACGAGGTCGGCAGGCAGAGGGTCCGAGCCGCCCCAGTTGACGACCAGCGGCGGCATCCGGGAGTCGCGCTGGATCTCGGACGGGTCGTGGACCAGACGGATGTTGGCGCCCTGCCGAGCGACGGCCTCGACGTTGCGAGCCAGAGCATCCGACGGCAGCGAGCGCGGTGCGAGCACGTAGATCGGGGCGTCGTGATCGGTGGACTGGAAGGCGACCGCGGGCAGCCTCACGTCGCCGGTCGGTTGGAGGGCTTCGCTGGCGCCGGCGACCAGACCGGGCGGACGCCTTCGCGCTAGCTCTAGAAGTTGATCAATCGCTGCCTGGCGCTCGTCCAGCTCAAGCGGATAGTCGACGGCGAGACCGCCGTGGCGACGCGCGGTCTCCAATTCGTGCAGTTCGTCGATTCGCACATCGAGGTCGTCGAGAGCGGCGCGGATGGAGTCCTCTTCGCCGCGGGTTCGCGCACGGGCCAGCTGCCGAAGCCGCGACATCACTCGACGGATGCGGAACCGATAGAGCTCTTCCGCCTCTTCCGGCGGCAGTTCCTCGTCGCGTCCCGCCAGGTCGTTGAAGCGTTCGACCTCCAGCCCGCGACGAAGGGGTTGGGCGAGGGCTGCGGCGCTGAAGCCGAACTGATCCCACTGCTCCCTCGAACGCGTGACCGGCGGACCACTCGTCACCGCCGGCTCCGAGTCCGGAACCGAGTGCGCAGGCCGGCGCCCACCCTTCGATGGCATCAGGCTGCGACTCCAGAGGGGTTGAGGGCGACCCGGTACGCGGCATCATTGGCGGCGCTGTTGAGAAGGAAGCACTCGCGGGCCGACCGGGCGACACCCCGCGGCGACGGTGTCAGCAATCGACGCCGCTGCGCCAGGCTGTACGCCATCCCGTTTACGACCACCAAGCGACGGCCAGGTGCAGCGCGCCGGTAGTCGGCCAGTCGCGCCGGCGCGTGGACTCCACCGAGGATGAAGGTGACGTCCGTCCTGACCGCGCGGTGAAAGACGGCGATGTCCTCGACGTTTTCGCGATGGGCTCGCAGCTCGGCGTGGATCTTCCGACCGCCGCAGAAGATCGAGACGGCCCCCAGGTCGGGCTGACTGCTGATCCACTCGGCCCATAGCCGGCCGTCCGGCTCGAACACCGCCCAGCCCACGTCGGGCACAGCGCACGCCCCCGCCTCGACGAGCTCGTGGTACAGGACGGCGGCACGCCTTTGTTGGGTTATGGCCTCGAACCTGGATCGGTCGCGCCACACGCTGAAGTTGGGTGTCAGGACCAGGTCGAAGCCCATCGACGCGATCTGTGGCACCAGGCGCCGGCGCTCAGCCCATAGTCCTTCGAGTACGCGGTCTTCGACGTATAGCTGCAGAGCCACGCGCGTCTCCGGCGCCAACCGGTAAACGTCACGGATAGGGCGAAGGTGTTTGGCCGTTACCTGGCGGCCGGTCACGCCCAGGACACGGCCGCCGTGCAGCGCGATCCAGGGAAGGTCGACCTGATCGGCGTAAGCCTGCACCAGGACCGGCACGTGATCAGGCAGCTGGGGCAATCGCGGATGTGCCACGGGTCGATGCCAACCCAGCCCGAGCCCCCCGAGGTGCTCGATGACGCGGCTTCGGGTGTCCATGCGCATCAGTGGGTCGGCCGCACAGTCGTCGCAGGTGCCGAGGCGACAGAAGTTGGAGCGGCCACCACAGCGAGCGAGCGCGGGACAGCGCGAACAGTCGAGGCCGCAGGCGTTGGTGGTCATGCCGCCTCCAGCACATCGTCGATTGCCGAGCGGAGGTCGGCGAGCGCGGGCGCAGCACACCGTCGCCGTTCCGCGTCGCCATGCAGAAGGAGGATCAGGCGGACCAGCTGCCGGCAGAGGTCGCCGAGGATGGCGAGTTGCTCGTCGAAGGCGACGTCCCCAGCGTCTGTTCGACTCAGCGCATCATCCACTGAGAGGTCGGCGTCGCAGCGCAGGCGATCGACCGCCGCCCGCACCTGTTTGTACGTTAGCTGCGGCGCACGGGCGACCAGCTCCTCCTGCTGCTTGCGGTCCGTTAGCCGCGAGATCTGGATGGCGTGCTCGGCGGGCAGGTCGCGGACCGCCTCACGCAGATCGGGAT
>JBOHUP010000444.1:0-9896 GCA_050734615.1 Candidatus Dormibacteraceae bacterium
GATCTGCCCGATGTTCATGCGCGACGGCACGCCCAGCGGGTTGAGGATGATGTCGACGGGGGTGCCGTCAGGCAGGAAGGGCATGTCCTCCTGCGGCAGGATCTTTGCCACGACACCCTTGTTGCCGTGCCGGCCGGCCATCTTGTCGCCGACCGAGATCTTGCGCTTTGCGGCCACGCTGACGCGGATCAGCCGGTTGACGCCGGGCAGCAGCTCGTCGCCGGCCTCACGGCTGAAGACGCGCACGTCGACGACCTTGCCGCGCTCGCCGTGTGGCAGGCGGAGGCTGGAGTCCTTCACTTCGCGCGCCTTCTCGCCGAAGATCGCGCGCAGCAGGCGCTCCTCGGCGGTCAGCTCCGTCTCGCCCTTCGGCGTGATCTTGCCGACCAGGATGTCGCCTGGCTGGACCTCGGCGCCGATGTAGACGATGCCGCGCTCGTCGAGGTTGCGCAGCGCGTCATCGGCGACGTTGGGGATGTCGCGGGTGATCTCTTCCGGTCCGAGCTTGGTCTCGCGGGCCTCCGACTCGTACTCCTCGATGTGGATCGAGGTGTACATGTCCTATTTGACCACTCGCTCGGACAGCAGGATGGCGTCCTCGAAGTTGTAGCCCTCCCACGGCATGAACGCGACCAGTACGTTGCGGCCGAGCGCCATCTCCCCGTCCTCGATGGCAGGTCCGTCGGCGAGCACATCACCTTTTTCGACGTGCTGACCGGCCTTGACCTTGACCTTGTGGTTGAGGCAGGTGCCCTGGTTGGAGCGTGCGAACTTCTGGAGCGGGTAGTGCCGGTCGGCGCCCCCGCCGTCCGGCTTGACGACGATCTCGAAGACCGGCGTCGCGTGAACAGTCTTGAGGTCTTTCGGGTTGGCGACGTCGATCACCGTCCCGGCGACGTCCGCCACGATCATCTCGCCCGAGTCCTTGGCCGCGTAGTACTCGACCCCGGTGCCGACCAGTGGCGCGTCGGTGACGAGCAGGGGCACCGCCTGGCGCTGCATGTTCGCGCCCATCAGGGCGCGACCGGCGTCGTCGTGCTCTAGGAACGGGATCATCGCGGTGGCGACCGAGACGATCTGCTTCGGCGAGATGTCCATGTACTGGATGTTGCCGACGTCCTCGATCTTGAAGTCGCCGCGCGCCCGAGCGGGTACGCGAGCGTCGACGAAGCCGCCCTCTGCGGTCAGGGCCGCGTTGGCCTGGGCGATACCGAACATATCCTCCTCGTCGGCCGAGAGGTACTCGACCTCCTCGGAGACCCAGGGCACGATGTCCAGCGAAACGACGCCGGCCTTGATCAGCTTCTGGACCGCCTTCGCGTCGAGCACCTCGTGCGCCGGCAGCACCTCGTGCCCCTTGGGGTCGAGGGCCGGGCGGCGAAGCGTTCGCCCGTCCATCCTGTCCGCGATGTCGGTGTTGAGCGACACGCGGTTGTAGACGCGTCGGAACGGCGTCTCGACGAAGCCGAACTCGTTGACTTTGGCATAGGTCGCGAGGTTGCCGATCAGGCCGATGTTCGGGCCTTCCGGAGTCTCGATCGGGCAGATGCGGCCGTAGTGGCTGTGGTGGACGTCCCGGACGTCGAATCCGGCGCGCTCGCGCGACAGGCCGCCTGGCCCGAGGGCCGACAGCCGGCGCTTGTGAGTCAGCTCGGACAGCGGATTGTGCTGGTCCATGAACTGCGAAAGCTGGCTTGACCCGAAGAATTCCTTGATCGCGGCGACCACGGGTCGGGCGTTGATCAGGGACGCCGAGGTGACCGTGTGGGGGTCACTGATCGTCATGCGCTCCTTGATGATCCGCTCCATGCGAATCAGGCCCATGCGGAACTGGTTCTGCAGGAGCTCGCCAACCGCGCGCACCCGGCGGTTGCCGAGGTGGTCGATGTCGTCAGGGATCTGCTTCTCACGCGGAGCGTTGTTCAGCTCGATGAGCTTGCGGAGGAACGCGATGAAATCGCCTTTCTCGAGGATGCGCAGCTCACGCTGGCGGACGCGCTCGAGGATGTCCTCCTCGTCGCGGCCGAGGCGCTTGTCGACCTTGTAGCGGCCGACGCGGCCGAGGTCGAACCGGCGCGGGTTGAAGAACAGGCTCTGGAGCAGGTTGCGCGCGTTGTCCACCGACGGGGGATCGCCCGGGCGGACGCGGCGGTACAGCTCGAGCAGGGCGTCCTCGGTCTTGGTGGTCGTGTCTTTGTCGAGGGTCGACTCGAGATAGCGGTGCTCGGGGTTGTTGTCGACGTCCGCGAACATCTCCATCAGCGCACGCTTCTGGGCCTCGCGGTCGTTCTCGGTGCCCTTCAGCTGCGGCAGCTCGAGCGCCTTGAGCAGGACGGTGACGGGCACCTTGCGCGTGCGGTCGATCTTGACCGTGAGCAGGTCCTTGGCCGAAGTCTCGATTTCGAGCCATGCGCCACGGTTCGGGATGAGCTTCGCGCCGAAGAGCTTGCGGCCTGTGTTGGGGTCTTCGGCGGCGGTGAAGTACACGCCGGGCGAGCGCACCAGCTGCGAGACGACCACACGTTCCGTGCCGTTGACGATGAACGTGCCTTCGTCGGTCATCATGGCGAAGTCGCCCATGTAGACCTCGGACTCCTTGATCTCTCCCGTCTCCTTAATGGTGAGGCGGGTCTTGATCCGAAGGGGCGCGGCATAGGTCATGTCCCGGTTGCGGCACTCCTCGACCGAGAACTTCGGCTGGCCAAACTCGTAGTCGAGGAACTTCAGCTCGAAGTTCTTGCCGGTGTAGTCGGTGATCGGGTTGATCTCGTCGAAGAGCTCGCGCAGACCGTCCGACTTGAACCACTTGAACGAGTCAAGCTGCGTGGCAATGAGGTCCTTCAGCTCGACGAGGTTCGGGATGCGGCCGTAGCTAAGACGCGAGGGAGCTCTCATCTCTGAGATCATTCGGTTCTCCTTGTCCGGGAAAAAGGGCGCGCTCAGTTAATGGGCATAGTGAGCGGCCGGGCGTGCACGAACGGCCAGTATACGACGAAACGGCCCCGTGTGGGGACGAGTCATCGAGGCCAGGCGGAACCCCGCCTGACCGAAGGGTTTCGGGCACTATAGCACCCGCCCGGGCAGTCCGGCGAGGCCAAAATTACTTCCGCTACCCGGCTCACAAGAGGTGTTCGGCATCGCCAGGCCGCCCCGCCCGGCCCAGGCGCACCCTTCCTGGGGCCCTCCCTCCGTTTGTAGCCCCTCCCCCAGCTCCTGACGCACCAACTGCGACTGAATGTAAATCGGGTGGCGAAACACCACAACCCAGCCTGTTAGGACCAGCGCGCGCAGCCTGCACGGCGGCGCGCCCGCCGCTTATGGAGGTTGGTCCGCAATAACCTATAGCCATGCCCAACTGGGAGGCGCTTCGCTCCGAGTTCCCGCTCCTGGACCGCTGCATCTACCTGAACGCGTGCTCACTTGGGCCGCTCCCGCGCCGGGGCCGCGCCGCCCTCGCGCAATACGCTCGGGAGTGGGACGAGAAAGGCACCCCCGTGTGGAACTCGGAATGGCTGCCCCTGCTGGCCCGCTTCAGGGAGCGGATCGGCGAGCTGCTCCAAGCGCCGGCGGGCTCGACCGCCATCGCCCCGTCGGTCTCGGTTGCCCTCGGCACCCTGGCATCAGGCCTCCCTCTGCCGCCAGGCCGCAACAAGGTCCTCATCGGCGAGCTCGACTTCCCAACCATCGGCCACCAGTTCCTGAGCCGGCCCAACCTCGAGATCGAGTTCATCCCGAGCCGGGACGGAATGACGATCCCGCCCGAAGCCTTCGCCGAGCGGATCGACGAGCGCACCGCCTTGGTGGCGACGACTCATCTCTTCTATACGACCGGCTATCTGCAGGACGTGCGCAAGATCGCCGACGCGGCCCACGCCGCCGGGGCGCTCTGCCTGGTCGACGGCTACCAGACGTGCGGCTGCGTCCCGATCGATGTCGCGGCCATGGATTGCGACGCGTTCGTGGGCGGCTGCCTGAAGTGGCTGAGCGGCGGTCCGGGCAACGCATTCATGTACGTCCGTCCCGAGCTCATACCGAAGGTCCGGCCTCAAGGCACGGGCTGGTTTGCCACCAGAGACCCGTTCTCATTCACGTTGCAGGAGCTCGTTTTTGCCGACGACGCTCGCCGCCTCGAGACCGGCACGTGGGCCATCCCCGCGCATTACGCCGGGCTGGCAGGTCTGGAGCTGATCCTGGAGGTGGGGGTCGCCGCCATCCAGGAGCGCCTGCGCGACCTGACCGGCCGCATCCTGGAGCGGTGCGAGGAGGCGGGGGTGCGGACGTTCACCCCGCCCGAGCGGGAGCGGCGCTGCGGAATCGTGACCATCGAGTGCGGCCATCCAGAGGAAGTCGAAAGGCGCCTTCACGCCGACAGCGTGATCGTCGACTCGCGCCCCGGCCGCGTTCGCCTGTCGCCGCACTGGTGCGTGACCGACGACGAGCTCGAGCGTGGTCTCGACCTGGTTTTCCAGCACCTCGAGGCTGCCGGGGCGATACGCGCGTCCGCTGGTGGACGCCAAGCCGGCGCCCGTTCTTGAGCGTGGCCAGGCACTTGGATGCCCGTTCTAAGGGCGTGGCCAGGACGGGCAGGGGAGCAGTCGCCGAACGCGGGCGGCTCGGCCTGCCGATCACCGTCACCGCCTGTCTGTTCGATCTCGATGGGGTCCTGACGCAGACCGCCCGGGTCCACGCCAAGGCCTGGAAGGCGATGTTCGACGCTTTTCTCAAGCGGCGAGCGGCCGCTGACCGGAAGCCTTTCCGGCCCTTTGCAAAAGTCGCCGACTACGACGCCTACGTCGACGGGAAGCCGCGGGCCGATGGCGTCCGGTCATTCCTAGCCTCGCGGCATATCGAGCTCCCAGAGGGCGGCGAGAAAGATCCGCCTGACCGTGAGACGGTCCACGGCCTGGGCAATCGCAAGGACCAGCTCTTCCTCGCCCTGATCCACCGTGATGGCGTCGCCGCATACGCCGGATCGGTGCGTTACCTCCACGCAACGCGACAGGCTGGGCTTCGCACGGCCGTGGTGTCGTCCAGCAAGAACTGCACCGAGGTGCTCGCGGCGGCGAAGCTACATGGCCTGTTCGACGCGCAGGTGGACGGGAACGTCGCCGAGGCAGAGCACCTGAAAGGCAAACCCGCACCCGACACCTATCTGACCGCCGCCCGCATGGTCGGCGCGAACCCCGGGGACGCGGCAGTTTACGAAGACGCCCTCGCGGGCGTGGAAGCGGGTCGCGCGGGCCACTTCGGCCTGGTGGTGGGAGTCGACCGGGCCCGCCAGGCCAAGGCGCTTTATCGGCACGGTGCCGATATCGTCGTGAAGGATCTGGCCCACCTGATGCGCAGGCGCCCGTGATCCGGCACGGCAGCTTCCACTGCGAGCCGTGGGCGGTCCACGAGACCAGCCTCGACCTTGACCTCCTGGCCCAGACCGAATCCATATTCGCCCTGTCCAACGGGCACATCGGGTGGCGCGCCAACCTGGATGAAGGCGAACCCCACGTCATTCCGGGGTCATATCTCAACGCGGTGTACGAAGAGGTGCCCCTCCCCTACGCCGAGTCGGCCTACGGTTATCCGGAAGCCGGTCAGACGATCGTCAATGTCACCAACGGCAAGGTCATCCGGCTGCTTGTCGACGACGAGCCCTTCGACGTGCGATACGGCACTCTTCACTCGCACGACAGAGTGCTCGACCTCAAGGCCGGCGTGCTCCGCCGCACGGTCGATTGGGAATCGCCTTCACATCGCAGGGTCAGGATCCGCTCGACCCGCATGGTGTCGCTTGTGCACAGGGCCCTCGCGGCGATCCTCTATGAGGTCGAGGCGGTGGAGCGGCCGGTCGACGTGGTCGTGCAGTCCGAGCTCGTGGCCAACGAGACTGGCGCCGCCTCACTCAAGCCGGACCCACGTCAAGCCGAAGCCCTCGAACGCCCGCTCGTCGGCGAGTTCGCCGGGCAGACGGAGCACGGCGCCGTCCTCATCCATTCGACCAGGCGCAGCAAGCTCCTGATCGCCGCGGGCATGCAGCACGCCGTGATGGGATCTCGCGGCGCCGAAGTCGAAACCGTCGCGGATCCCGACCAGGCGCGGACGACGATCACCGCCAGGCTGAAACGGGGGCAACGGTTGCGGATTGTCAAGTACGTGGCATACGGCTGGTCGAGCCTGCGTTCTGAACCAGCCCTTCGATCGCAGGTGGAAGGCGCCCTGGCGACCGCCACCAATCACGGGTGGAACGGCCTTCTCGCGGCTCAGCGCCGGTACCTCGGCGACTTCTGGTCGAAAGCGGACGTCGAGGTCGACGGCGACTCCGAGGTCCAGCAGGCCATCCGCTTCGCGCTGTTTCACGTGCTCCAGTCCGCCGCTCGCGCCGAGCAGCGCGCGATTCCCGCCAAAGGCCTCACCGGTCCCGGCTACGACGGCCATAGCTTCTGGGACACCGAGACGTTCGTGCTCCAGGTCCTCACCTACACCGCGCCCGGCGCGGCGGCTGACGTCCTCCGCTGGCGATACTCGATCCTTGACATGGCCCGCGGACGCGCCCGGGACCTGGGCCTCAAAGGCGCCACGTTTCCCTGGCGCACCATCCACGGCGAGGAGTGCTCGGGCTATTGGCCCGCGTCAACCGCCGCCTTCCACATCAATGCCGACATCGCCGACGCGGTACTCCGCTACGTGACGGCAACCGGCGACAGGCGGTTTGAGAAGACGGTTGGCGCCGAGTTGCTCATCGAAACCGCGCGCCTGTGGAGTTCACTCGGCCACTACGACCGAAGCGGAAGCTTCCGCATCGATGGCGTGACCGGCCCTGACGAGTACAGCGCCCTCATGGACAACAACCTCTACACGAACCTGATGGCGCAGCGAAACCTGATCTCGGCCGCCGATGCCGTCGGCCGTTACGCCGACGTCGCCCGCCGCCTCAAGGCAACCGCGGCAGAAGCCAGGGCGTGGCGCAAAGCCGCCGACTCGATCTACATTCCGTACGACGAATCGCTCGGCGTGCACAAGCAGGCAAGCCAGTTCACCGACCACGAACGCTGGGACTTCGGCGCCACGAAGCCCGATCAGTACCCGCTATTTCTCCATTTCCCCTATTTCGACCTGTATCGGAAGCAGGTTCTCAAGCAGGCCGACCTCGTGCTCGCGATGCATCTGCGGGGAGATGCGTTCACCGCCGAACAGAAGAGGCGCAACTTCGACTACTACGAAGAGCTCACCGTGCGTGACTCCTCGCTGTCGTCGTGCACCCAATCGGTCCTCGCCGCGGAGGTCGGCCATCTGCAGCTCGCCCACGACTACCTCGGAGAAGCTGCGCTGATGGACCTTAAGGACCTCGAGCACAACGTGCGCGACGGCGTCCACATGGGCTCCCTCGCCGGAGCATGGATCGCCGTGGTCGCAGGCCTAGGCGGCATGCGCCACCACGGTGCCACGCTCGCCTTTGCCCCCCGCCTGCCGCCCCGCATCAAGCGACTGAACTTTCGCATAACGTTCCTTGGCCGCCTGATCAACGTACGAATCCTTCCGGGCAGCGCGACTTACCGACTGGTCGACGGCAAGCCTTTGACCTTCGACCACCACGGCAAGCCGCTACGCCTTGCCGCCCACACCTCGATCAGGAAAGCAATCCCGACGCTGCGTCCAGGCAAGACGCCGGAGCAGCCTGCGGGCAGGGCGCCAACGGGTCGGAGCGTGAAGACCCCGCGCCCCCTCCGGCCCGAGCGCAGCAGATCCAAGCGGCTGCCCCAACCGGTCGTGGCTGAAGGTAAAGGCGGCTGAGTCGGAACCTCGGGGCTGCCGAAGGCCACCGTTTCGCGGGATCTCCATGACACGCCTCTCGCAGAAACAAGAAAGCCGGGCCCCATCGAGCCCGGCTTCCTCCCGCGCTGGGCTGTGCTCCTTACTTGATGTCCGCCGTGGCGCCCGCTTCCTTCAGCCGAGCGACCGCCTTCTCGGCGTCAGCCTTGCTGACGTTCTCGAGCACCGGCTTCGGCGCCGCGTCGACCAGGTCCTTGGCCTCCTTCAGGCCGAGCTGGGTCAGCTCGCGGACCGCCTTGATCACATTGATCTTGCTCTCGCCAACCGCGGTCAGGTTGACGGTGAACTCGGTCTGCTCCTCTTCCGCGGCCGCGGCTCCGTCGCCGCCGGCCGCCGGCCCGGCCGCCGCCACGGCCACCGGGGCCGCCGCCTTGATGCCGAACTCGTCCTCGATGGCTTTGACGGCCTCGACGACGTCGAGGATGCTCCAATCTTTAAGGGCCTCGACGAAATCCTTCGGTGTGATCTTGGTCGCCATTCCTACGCTGCCTCCAACTTTGTCTTGTACGCCTCGAGCACCCCACGGAGCTGCTGAAGCGGCGTCTGCATGATTCCGACGAGCTGGGCCACGGGTGACTGGAGAGTGCCCAGCAGTTGAGCGAGAAGGGTCTCGCGCGACGGCAGGTCCGCCAGCTGCCGCACCTGGTCGGGCGAGAACACCCTGCCCTCGACCAGCCCGCCGACGATCTCGACCTTCAGCCTCGTCGCGCGGACGAACTCATTGATGAGCTTGGACGGCGCGCTGAGGTCGTCATAGCCAAACGCGATCGCCACGGGTCCCGTCAGCACCGGCTCCAGCGCGGGATGTCCCGCGGCCGCCGCCGCGCGCCGCGCGAGCGTGTTCTTGATCACGCGATAATCGACGTCGCCGCCGCGCAGCTTGCCGCGCAGCTCCTGGATCTGGCTGACCTTCAGCCCGCGGTAGTCGGTCAGCACCGCCACCTTGGCCTGCTTGAGCTTCTCGGTCAGCAGGTCGACCTGCTCGGCCTTCTGTTCCTTACGCGCCTTTGGCAATAAAATCCTCCCTGCCGGACATGCCAAGGCAGGAAGGATCAAAGGTCCTTCACTTGAGTTGCCTCGGTAGGAAATTAAGTCCCGCGTCTCGCGTGACACCTACGGTCTAGGGCAGGTGGTGAATTATACCGCGGGGCCTGTTTCCGCTTTCAGCAGCGCCTCGGTCCGGCGGTCCATCAGGCGGTCACCGCGACTTGGTCTGGGCCTTCTCCCAGTCCTCGCGCATGACCTCGGTCACCACGTGGTCCCGCCACTCACCATCGACCCAGCGGTCGGCGCGAAAACGACCCACCTCGCGGTACCCCGCCGCCGCCTGGGCGCGAGCGCTTGCCACGTTCCCATCGAAATACGATGACTTGAGCTTGCGCAGCGGAAGCTGAGTGAAGGCATATCGCGTACGCAGCTGCATCAACTCGCGACCGAGGCCCTTGCCCCGCGCCGATTGGTCGCCGATCACCGTGCCGGTGCGCCCGATTCCGTCCTTCCAGTCGATGTTCTGGATGGCGGTCGTGCCGACGGTGCGCCCCTCGAACTCGACCGCCCAGAACACCGAGTTTGGATCGACGGCGACCTTCCCGAGCCACTCGTTTTCGCCGTCGAGCGATGGCGGGTGGCGCAGCTTGAGGAAGTGGGTAGTTTCCAGATCCTCGAACCACCTGACCATCGTCGCGGCGTCTTCGGGCGTGGGTGGCCGCAGTCGCACGAGCTTGCCCTGGATGACGGGGCCGTACATGGCCCGAAAGCCTAGCTGCTGGTGTGCAGCTTCGCCGCTTCCTTAACATCGACCGGGACCGAGGGTCCCTGCGTCGCGGCGAGGAAGAACGTCCTGAGGTACTGGCCTTTCGAGGTCGAGGGCTTGTTGCGAATCAACGCGTCGACCAGCGCCGAAAGGTTCTGGTGCAGCTGGCTGCTGCCGAAGGAGACCTTGCCGATTGGCGCGTGCACGATGCCGAACTTGTCGGTCCGGAACTCGACCTTGCCGCCTTTGACCTCGCGCACGGCGCGCGCGACGTCGAATGTCACAGTGCCGGACTTGGGGTTCGGCATCAGGCCGCGCG
>JBOHUP010000445.1:0-6261 GCA_050734615.1 Candidatus Dormibacteraceae bacterium
GCAGTGGCGCGCGCTAGTCGAGCTACCCGTGAGACGCGTGCTGGGCCAGGTTTAGGAGCGCATCGTGGACGGCGGGCGCTGCGGCCAGGATGTCACCGGTCTCGATCCACGTGTCTCCGCCGGACCAGTCGGTCACGCATCCGCCGACCTCGAGCACGAGCGCCGCTCCGGCGGTGACGTCCCACGGGCTCAGGCCGAGCTCGAAGAATCCGTCAAAGGTGCCCGCCGACGTCCATGCCAGGTCCAGAGCGGCCGAGCCGGCGCGGCGGAGATCCTCGAAGCGCCGCAGCGCCCCCTGCATGACGTGGAGGTAGCGCGGGAGCAGATCCTTGTGGCGGAACGGGAAGCCCGTTGCAATCACGGCGCGGGATACGTCGAGCGTCCGCAGCCTGGGGAGCGGCTCGCCGTTCAAGAAAGCGCCGCGGCCACGCGCGCCTGAGAACTCCAGGCCCAGAAACGGGCCCAGCACGACGCCGAGCGCCGGCTTGCTGTCTTCGAGCAAACCGACGGAGACTCCGACGGTCGGAAACCCACGCGTGAAGTTCGTGGTGCCGTCCAGCGGATCGACGACCCACATCGTCCCTTGACGCTTACCCCCGCCTTCCTCGGCCAGCACGGCGATCCCAGGCGCCTCGCGCGCGAGGACCTCGCGGATCGCCGCCTCGGAGCTCAGGTCGGTGGCAGTCACATAATCGCCGGCGCCCTTGAGCTCCACCGCACCTCCGGGGCGGTGCAAACCGCCTTCGAGCAGGACCCGCGCGCCGGCGCGCGCAGCGCGCAGCGCGACCCCTAGAAGGTCGTTCAGGCCTTCTTGTCCTCGAGCCCCAGGCCGAACATCGCCTCCAGGTCGTGCGCGGAGAACTGCTGGAAGGCGACCATCGTCTGCGTGCGCTCGATACCTTCGAGGCGGGTGAGGTGCTGGGTCACGACTTTCGCCAGGTCCTCATGCTCTCGGACGCGCGCGATCGCGACGAAATCCCAGTCGCCGGTGACCGTGTAGACCTCGGCGATGCCTTCGATGGCCGCAAGCTTCGGTCCGAGGACGACGAGGCCCTCGCGGTTCGACTTGACGAGGACGATGGCGGTCAGCATCAGGCGTCCTCGACGTAGCCCATCGCACCGCTCGCCTCGCCATAGCTCCAGACGTCCATGTCGGTGTAAGGCAAGGCATTGCTTCCGAGAATCGTGCAGATGTGCGTGCGGTGGTCGTTGCCGTGGTGGAGGGCCTGGATCAAGACGACGCCGGCCTGCATGCGGTACGGGCGGTCCTGGTATTTCGTCTCGAGGATCTCGCCGGGCTTCACCCGCTGGGACAGGGAGATCAGGACGTCACCGGTTCGCGTGGCGTGGTCGGTGAGCGCGCCTATCCCAGGGAAGTCGCTCTTCTCGCTGAGGGTCGGCTCTTCGTTCGTGAGGCGCCGGATGTATCGCTCCTCGGCCCCGAGCAGGTGCAGGAAAGTGTCGGCGATGGTGCCGTACGTGCCCGGCGCGGTCAGCCGAAGCTGGGCGGTGGTCAGGCCTGAGCACGACGCGAGCAGCTGGAGGTTCGCCCACTTGTTATAGCGGAACGACTCGACCCAGAATGACTCCACAGACTGGGATTGTAAGACTTGATAAGCTGTCAAGGCATGGCCCTTGACACCCTCCAGGCTCGCGGCCGGTCCCTAGCCCTTTTCGAGCGCTATGGCGCGCTGCTCACGGAGCACCAGCGCGAGGTCCTCGGCCTCTACCTGCGCAGCGACTGGTCGCTCGCGGAGATTGCCACTCACCAGGGCACGTCGCGCGCCGCCGTCCACGACATCGTGAGACGCTCGACGCAATCGCTGCAGGACTACGAGCGGAGGCTCGGCCTGCTCGCCGAGTCGGCGCGCCGGCGCCGTGCTCTCGAAGCCATGGAGCGTGAGCTGGCCGGCCTGAGGCGCCGGCTGGCGAGGCTCGAGGCCTCGGCCTGATGTTCGAAACGCTTGGCGAGCGCCTGGCCGCCGCCCTGAAAAAGATCGCGGGCCGCGGCGTGCTGCGTCCCGAAGACGTAGACGCCGGGTTGCGCGAGGTTCGTCTCGCCCTGCTGGAGGCCGACGTGAACTTCAAGGTCGTCAAGGAGTTCGTCGAGCGCGTGCGAGGGCGGCTTCAAGGCGTCGAGATCGCCGAGGGCCTGACCGCGCCGCAGCAGGTCGTCAAGGCCGTGCACGACGAGCTCGTCGAGCTGCTGGGTGGGAACTCTGAGGGCCTTCGGTATTCGCCCGCGCCCCCGACCGTCTTGATGCTCGTCGGCCTGCAGGGTTCGGGCAAGACCACGACCGCGATCAAGCTCGCGCTGGTCGCGAGGCGGGAGGGTCACCAACCCTTGCTCGCGGGACTCGACCTCCGAAGGCCGGCCGCGGTCGAACAGCTGCGCACGCTCGCCGGGCGCGAGGAGATCCCTTTTTATTCTGGCTCAGGCAAGGTCGAGGACATCGCGGCCGGCGCGATGCGCGAGGCCGGCAGGCTCATGTGCGACGTCGTGATCCTCGATACCGCGGGCCGCCTCCATGTCGACGGCGAGTTGATGGGGGAGCTGAAGCTGCTCAAGAGCGCGGTTCCCGTGACCGAGACACTGCTGGTCGCCGACTCGATGACCGGGCAGGCGGCCGTCAAGGTGGGGGAGTCCTTCGGGCAAGGTGTCGGGGTCGACGGCGTGGTCCTCACCAAGCTGGACGGGGATGCGCGGGGGGGCGCGGCGCTGTCGTTACGAGTCGCCACAGGGCAGCGCATCAGGTTCGCCGGGATCGGTGAGAAGCCGCAGGACCTCGAGGTCTTTCACGCCGAGAGGATGGCGTCGCGCATCCTCGGGATG
The DNA here is from genome assembly GCA_050734615.1 of Candidatus Dormibacteraceae bacterium. GTDB lineage: Bacteria > Chloroflexota > Dormibacteria > Dormibacterales > Dormibacteraceae > DASXBJ01. Next base: position 2,834 of record JBOHUP010000445.1, read on the forward strand.
GGCTACATGCTCACGCTCATCGAGCGTGCGGAACGCACCATCGACCGCAAGCAGGCGCACGAGGTCGAAAAGCGCATGCGAGCCGGGCAGCTCACCTTCGAGGATTTCCTCATGCAGATCCGCCAGCTTCGCGGCATGGGTTCGCTCGATGGCATGCTCGATATGATTCCGGGCGGCGCGGCGTTGAAGGGCCAGGCCACGGGTGTCGACACCGAGCGCGAGGTCGGCCGCATGGAGGCCATCATCCTTTCGATGACCAGGCATGAGCGCGCTCACCCTGAGGTGATCGATGGGGCGCGCAAGCGGCGGATCGCGAGCGGGAGTGGTGTCGAGCCGGCTGACGTGAATCGGGTGCTCAAAGCGCGCGAAGCCATGCAGAAGCTGGCCAAGCAGTTCGGTGGCAAGAATCGCAAGGGCAAAATCGTCGGAATCCCACGCATTTTCGGACAAGGAGGAACAGGTTGGTAAAGATCAGACTGAGGCGTATGGGGGCGAAGAAGCACCCCTTCTACCGCCTCGTGGTGGCGGATTCGCGCTCACCGCGCGACGGCCGCTTTATCGAGCACCTCGGGTACTACGACCCGATGACCGACCCGGTGCAGGTCAAAATCGACGTGGACAAGGTGATGCTGTGGCTCAAGCAAGGCGCTCAACCGAGCGAAGCCGCGCGCAGCCTGTTGAAGCGGGAGGGAATACTTGAGCGACACGCAGAGAAGCCGACCGCCTCGGCGTGATTTCCGCCGCGGCGGCATGGACCGCGGATTCCGGCGCGAGCGACCGGTGTCGAACGGCCCGGGCGTCGACTATCGAGCCCTGGTGGAGTTCGTCGCGAAATCACTTGCCGAAAAGCCAGAAGAGGTCGCAGTCGAAGCTTTCGAGCGCGGTGTGGGCACCGTGGCGATCAAAGTCAAGCTCGCTGACGCGGACGTGGGCCGGTTCATCGGCCGGGCCGGACGCAACATCGAGGCCATCCGCACGCTGGTCCGCGTCGCGTCGCTGCGCGACCACAAACGCGTCTTCGTCGACCTGGCCAATGCGCCCGAGCCACACAACAAGGGGCGCAGCCACGCGCCGGGTGAAAAGGTGCCTGAGTGATCAGGGTCGGACAGGTGATGGGCGCGTACGGGCTCGCCGGGGCTGTCAAGGTCATGCCCTTGACAGATTTCGACGATCGCTTCGATCCCGGCGCTGCCTTGATGCTCGAGGGCTCGCAGCATCACGTCGAATGGAGCAGGCCCGGGCAGCCCGGGCTTGTGGTCAAGCTGCGCGGCGTCGACAACCGCTCCATGGCGGAGCTGTTCCGCGGCCGCTACCTCGAGGTTCCCGAGCACGATGTCCGGCCGCTGGAGGATGGGCGTTTCTACCACCATCAGGTGGTCGGGCTTACTGTCACAACGGGCTCAGGGATGGAGCTGGGCACCATCACCGAGGTGCTCGAGCGTCCGGCCAACGACGTATGGGTGAGCCGTGAAGGCACCGTGGAGCATCTGATTCCCGCGACCAAGGACGCCGTCCTCGAGGTCGACCTGCCATCGCGCCGGGTCGTCGTCGCCGACTGGCTCGTCGGCGTCGAGGATGCTTGAGCGAATGAGATTCGACGTCGTGACCATCTTTCCCGCCATGTTCGGACCCGTGTTCGCGCAGGGGGTTGTCGGCCGGGCGATCGAGAGCGGCCTGGTCGAGCTGCTGGCCCATGACCTGCGCGACTACACCCACGACCGCCATAGGCAGGTCGACGACATGCCGTTCGGCGGCGGCCCCGGCATGGTCATGAAGCCGGAGCCTGTGATCGAGGCGGTGGAGTCCATACGCGCCCAGAACGCCGGGCCGGTCATCCTCATGGAGCCCTGGGGCGAAATGCTGGACCAGGGTCTCGCCACGCGTCTCGCCCAGGAGCCGGGGCTCGTCATCGTGTGCGGCCGTTACGAGGGAATCGACGATCGCGTTCGCGCCGCGCTCGGCGCGCGTGAGATCTCGATCGGCGAGTATGTCCTCAGTGGCGGCGAGCTTCCCGCCATGGTCCTGATCGACGCCGTGGCACGCCTTCTGCCAGGCGTGGTCGGGCATCCGGGATCGCTGGAGCAGGACACCTTTTCGATCGAGCCGGCGGGCTGGCCGCAGTTCACGCGCCCCGCGGAATACCGCGGCATGGCCGTGCCCGACGTGCTCCTGTCCGGAGACCACGCACGCATCCGGCAGTGGCGCCGGCAGCAAGCAGCGCAAAGGCATGTTTCACACCCAAAGGAGTTGAAGAAGCAATGAACGTCATCCAGCAGCTCGAGAAGGAGCAGCAGAAAGAGAAGGTGCCGGCGCTCAGAGCCGGCGATACCGTCAAGGTTCACGCGAAGGTCGTCGAGGGGACCCGCGAGCGAATCCAGGTGTTCGAGGGCACCGTGATCCGCGTCACCGGCGGCGGCCTCCGTCAGAACTTCACCGTCCGGCGCGTCACCCACGGAGTGGGCGTGGAACGGACCTTCATGATCCACTCGCCGCGCATCGACAAGATCGACGTCCTGCGTCATGGCGACGTGCGCCAGGGCCGCCTGTACTACCTGCGAGGCAAGGTCGGCAAGGCAGCCCGCATCCGCGAGCGGCGCCGGCTGGTGCACGAGGAGCAGGTTGAGACCGTGGAGGCCGGCGAGACGGCGGAAGAGCAGGCCTAGAGGCGTTCGCCTGGCCTGTTAAGAGCCTGGCGCCGCAGGCCAGGCGTCAGTAATCTCAATCACATGCGTCCGAAGCTTTGGCACTACGAGCGCATGGCGAGCGCCATGGGCTATCAGGTCGTCGCGGGGGTTGACGAGGTGGGCATGGGACCGCTTGCCGGACCCGTGGTCGCGGGCGCCGTGGTGCTGCCGATCGGGGTGAAGATCCCCGGTCTCGACGACTCGAAGCTGCTCACGGCAGACGAACGTGAGCGCGTCGACTCGCTGCTCCGCCGCAAGGCCGTGGCCGTATCGGTCTGCGCCGTCGATCATGAACAGGTGGGCCGCCTCGGCCTCATGAAGGCGCGCCACCTCGCCGCGGCCGGGGCTGTGGCCGGCCTCCCGGTCCGTGCCGAATATCTGCTCGTTGACGCGTTCGACGTGCCTGAAGCGCCTCTGCCGCAGATGGCGGTGGTCCGTGGCGACAAGATATGCGCATCGATCATGGCCGCCAGCATCGTCGCCAAGGTGGCGCGTGACAGGGCGATGGTGGAATGCGACCGGCTGTACCCGGGCTACGGCTTCGCCGACCACAAGGGATACGCCACTCCGTCGCACCGCGCGGCGATCCGCCGGCTGGGTCCCAGCCCGATTCACAGGACGACATGGGCGCCCTTTCACGTCTCCGAGCTCCTCGGCACGAGCTAGGACGCGCCGGCGAGAAGGCCGCCGCCGACCTGCTCCGCTCGCGTGGCTACGAGGTCGTTGGCGCGGGCTTCCGGGCAC
>JBOHUP010000446.1:0-4016 GCA_050734615.1 Candidatus Dormibacteraceae bacterium
ATTGTCCCCCGTGCTCTTAGTTTTACAAAACAACTCCGGCCGCTCGCAGATGAGCCAGGCGCTCTTCGAGCTTGCCGCCGCCGGAAGGCACGAGGCGCGTTCGGCCGGCACCATGCCCGCGGGCCGCGTGCACCCGAACGTCGTCGGCGTCATGCGGGAGGTGGGCCTCGAGCTCGGCGGCCGCGTGCCTCAGCGTCTGAGCGATGAGCTGGCGCAGTGGGCCGATGTCGTGGTCACGATGGGCTGCGGGGATGCCTGCCCGGTCATTCCAGGCAGGCGATATCTCGACTGGGAACTGCCCGATCCGAAAGACCTTCCGCTCGACCAGGTGCGCGCGATCCGAGAGGAGATCTTGGCGCGGGTGAGAGGTCTCGTGGACTCCCTCGACCGCGAATCGGTGTGATCTGCCGAGCCGATGGCGCCCGCCCCTCCTGCGTTACCCTTGCGTCGGGGGTGCTACGAGCCTGAAGCTGAGCCTGATTCCGCGCGAGCATCGCTTCTATGACCTTTTCAAGCAGCAGGGTGCGGTCGTCAGCGAAACCCTGACAGTCCTGAGCGAGTCCCTGCGGTCGGGCCAGAGCCGTCACGCAGCCCTTCGGGATCTCGAGCACAGGTGCGACGACATCACGCACGAGATCTACAACCTCACCAATCGCACCTTCACCACGCCGATCGAACGGGTGGACATTCTCCATCTCGCGCATTCCCTCGACCAGGTGGTCGACCTGGCAGAGGAGATTGGCGATCGGATCGACCTCTACAAGGTGGCCTCCATCACCGAGGCGGCCCAGCAGATGGGCGCGTGCCTCGCCGGCGCCGGGACCTTGATCGAGCGAGCCACCTCCAAGCTGGAGGAGTTCGACGGCCTCGCTGACCTGCTTCGGGAAGTTCACCGTCTCGAAAACGAGGGGGACGCGATCAGCCGGGTCGCCCTGCAGCACCTGCTCTCGGACGGGCTGGCAGGTGCGAGCGACATCATCAAGTGGAACGACCTCTATTCGATGCTCGAGTCCGCCCTCGACGAATGTGAATCGGTGGCCGAGATCATCGAGACGATCGCGATCAAGAACGCTTGAGCGCGCAGGCCGAGATCTTGTTCCAGCCGTCCCGCCCTTCAAGCCGGAGGCAGTCATGAAATTCATCCCTGCGCCACGGGGGCACCGGTTCTTCGACCTGTTTCGCAAGCAGGGCGAGCTCGTCAGCGAAACGCTGACGGAACTCAGCAAGTCCATGCTCGAGGGGCGCAGCCGGCACGCGCGGTTGCGCGACCTGGAGCACGAGTGCGATGACGCGACGCACGCGATCCACAACCTCGTCAACAACACCTTCATCACGCCGATCGACCAGGAAGACATCCTCATGCTGGCCTCGAGCCTTGATGACGTGGTCGACCTGGCCGAAGAGACCGGCGACAAGATCGACCTCTACGGCATCCACCACATCTCGGAGCCCGCAAGGCAGATGGGGGAGTATCTCGCCAAGGCCGGCGTCGAGATCGCCGCCGCCCTCAACCAGCTCGAAGGGTTCGCATCGCTCAAGCCGCACCGGCTGGAGATTCACCGGCTCGAGAACGAGGGCGACGATCTCACACGGGTTGCCATCGGCGAGCTCTTCTCCACAGTCACGGAGGCTTCGGAGCTCGTGAAGTGGAAGGACATCTACGACCTGCTCGAAGAGACCATGGACGCATGCGAGCAGGCGGCCAACGTCATGGAGACGATCGCAATCAAGAATGCATGAGACGGCGATTCTTTTGTGGTGCACCATCGCCATCGCGGTCGTCTTCGATTTCACGAACGGCTTTCATGACACCGCCAACGCGATCGCGACTTCGATCTCGACCCGCGCGATGTCGCCACACGCGGCGGTCGGGCTGTCGGCGCTGTTCAACCTGATCGGCGCGGTCGTCACCGTGGTCTTCTTCCAGGCCAGGGTCTCCAACACGATCGCCAGCACCCTCGCGATCAAGCCCGGGCTGGTGGTCGTGATGGCGGCGCTGATCGGCGCCATCTTCTGGAACCTGGTCACCTGGTATCGAGGGCTGCCCAGCAGCTCCACCCACGCGCTGATTGGCGGTCTCTGCGGCGCGGGAATCGCTGCAGCGGGCGGCCTGAGCGGGGTCAAAGGGTCCGCTCTCGGCAAGCAGGTCGCCAGCCTGGTGATCTCACCACCGATCGGATTCCTGGCCGCCGGCATCTTCGCGATCATTCTCCTGTTCGTGGTGAACCGCCTGCATCTCAGGCCGGCCCCGGTCAACCGGACGCTGCGCGGCCTGCAGGTCGTGACGTCGGCGCTGCTCTCGTATTCGCACGGTGCCAACGACGCCCAGAAGACGATGGCCGCCATGACGCTTGCCCTGGTCGCGGCCGGCGACCTGCCCAAGTTCCAGGTGCCGATCTGGGTCGTTTTCCTGTCGGCGGCCGCAATCGGGTTCGGCACCTACGCAGGCGGCTGGCGGATCATCCGGACGCTGGGCTGGAGCATCATGAAGCTCGAGCCCGCAACCGGCATGGCGGCGCAGCTGATGGGAGCGTCGGTGATCCAGGCCGCCACCGTCGTCGGGTTGCCGGTCAGCACCACTCACGTGATCACCGGCGCGGTCATGGGTGTGGGCGCGAGCCACAAGCTGTCCGCTGTGAAGTGGGGCCTTGGAGCGAGCATCGCCATCGCGTGGGTCGTGACGATCCCCGCCGCCGCGGTCATCGCATGGGTCACCTACGCGATCCTCCACACAGCGGGGTTGAGCGGCTGACGTAACGTGTAAATCGAAAACGCTATTGGACATCGCGTCCTGTGCGTTTAAACTCGCAGCACATTCAGGGGAACGACACGCAAGAACGTTCTAGCCTACGAAGGAGCAATGGTGGCAACAAAGATCCTGGAAGTTACCGATGTGAGCGTCATCAGAGCTGCCGGTGGAGTGGTCTGTCGCAAGTCGCGATCGGGCGACACCGAGATCGCAGTCATCCACCGTCCCGCCTACGACGACTGGACTCTGCCCAAGGGCAAGGTCGAGCCCGAGGAGACGCCCGAGGCCTGCGCGATCCGCGAGGTGCGCGAAGAGACAGGGCTGCGATGCGAGCTGCTCCAACCGCTCGGCTGCACCGCCTACGTCGACCGGCGCGGCCGGGACAAGGTGGCCTGCTACTGGGTCATGGAGGTCCTCGGCGGCCGGTTCCGGCCGGGCATCGAGGTCGACAAGCTCCAGTGGCTTTCACTCAAAGATGCCGTCAAGCGTTTGACCTACGGGCGGGACAAAACACTCCTGCTGCAGCAAGACCTGTCCTAGCGTCCGCTCGCCGGTAAGGGTCGCGCCCCGTACACGGCTAATCTGGAGGCATGCAGACGGTGACGCATGCGGATCCCCTGGTGATCGCGGGCGTGACGCTGCGCTCGCGGCTGTTCCTCGGCACCGGCAAGTACCCGACCGACGAGTCGATGCTCGCGTCCCTCGAGGCATCCGGCTGCGAGCTCGTCACCGTCGCCTTGCGGCGAATCGACCTCGACGACCCGAAGAAGAAGACCATCCTCGACGTCGTCGACTGGAAGCGGTATCGCATCCTGCCCAACACAGCCGGCTGTCGCACCGCGGACGAGGCGGTCCGCATCGCAAGGCTGGCGCGCTCGATGGGCCTGTCCGACTGGGTCAAGCTCGAGGTGATCCCCGATCCGCGCTACCTGTTTCCCGACCCCGAAGAGACGCTCAAGGCGGCGCGCATCCTGGTCGATGAGGGCTTCCGTGTTCTGCCCTACATCAACGCCGACCCGGTCGTGGCGAAAAAGCTGGAGGAGATTGGCACCGTCACGGTGATGCCCCTCGGCTCGCCCATCGGCTCGGGCCAGGGACTGCAGACCCTGGAGCAGATCAGGATCATCATCGAAGAGGCGCGAGTGCCGGTGGTGGTCGACGCCGGGATCGGCGCGCCGTCGGATGCGGCGCTCGCGATGGAGGTCGGCGCCGACGCCGTGCTGGTCAACACGGCCGTCGCGCTGGCCAGGGACGCGCCCCTGATGGC
>JBOHUP010000447.1:0-3795 GCA_050734615.1 Candidatus Dormibacteraceae bacterium
GACATCGGTCGCGTACCGGATGGCTCGACACATCGCCCTCGTCCTCGAGGTCCGCGCCAAGCAGGAACGCGGACAGTCGCTGCAGCAGGTGCAGGAGGAGATGTCCGAGCACCGGTTCGTGGTTCAAAAGGCGTACGACGCCGCGCAGCAGGCCGAGCCCGACCGCCTCGAAAACGCGCTCAAGGCGATCCGCGACTATGAGTGGGAGGTCAAGTCAGGGCAGGTCGACGCCGACCTCGGGCTGGATGTGCTCCTGACGCGGCTCTAGAACAGAGCCCGGGACAAAGGGAAACCGCTACTTCTTTTTCTTCGACTCTGCCTTGGCCGGAGCCGCCGAAGCCGAAGCCGGAGCCGCCGAAGCCGAAGCCGCAGCCGCCGAAGCCGCAGCCGCCGGGGCCTTGGCAGAACCCCTGCCCGCAGGCTTGGCGCCAGAGGCTGGGTGAGCGGCTGCCGCCTTCTTGCCCTTGCCCTTGGCCGGCGGCGCCGTCGCCCCGACGGCGAGCCTGGCCAGCTGGCGCGCCAGCCGCGACTTGCGCCGCGAAGCGTTGTTTCCGTGCAGGACGCCCTTCGATGCCGCGCGGTCCAGCGCGCGCATGGCGTCGAGCGTGATCGCGTGGTGGTCGGAATCGCCGCCGCCGGCCTCGGCCATCGCCCGCCGCGCCTTGACGACCATCGTCTTGACCTCGGAGCGGACGCCCCGGTTTCGCGCGGTGCGCTTGACGCCCGAGCGCGCCTGCTTTTTGGCGGACGCGGTTCGCTTAGCCACGACCCATCACCGACTTGCACTCATGACGAGATCGCGCGCAGGGCGCACTGAACGGAAAGTTAGAGTCACGAAGCCCGATTATAGAGGCCAGTGGAGTTCGAGCTCGGCGGGAAGCGCCCCAGGGTGCATCCCGACGCGTACATCGCGCCGACCGCGGTTCTCATCGGTGACGTCGAGGTCGGTCCCGGCGCGAGCGTTTGGTTCGGTGCCGTGCTGCGTGGGGACGAGGCCAAGATCACTATCGGCGCCGGCGCCAACGTCCAGGACAACGCTGTCGTCCACTGCGCCGAGAACCTGCCCACGCTCATCGAGCGAAACGCCAGCGTCGGGCACTCCGCGCAGCTCGAGGGCTGCGTCGTCGAGCAGGGCGCCCTGGTCGGGATGGGCGCGACGATGCTGCAGCGCAGCCGTTTGGGCGCGGGCTCCATGCTCGCCGCGGGCGCGGTCCTGCAGGAGGGCAGAGAGGTGCCGGCGGGCCACCTGGCCGCGGGCGTGCCGGCCACCGTGAAGAAAGCGCTCGACGGCTCGTCGAACGACTGGGTCGGCACCACGGCCCAGCACTACCAGGACCGCGCGGCCAGGTACCGGGCGCAGCTCAAGCGAACGACCCCTTGACGCTCGCGCTTCCGGCGCGCGCGAAGCTCAACCTCGACCTCGAGGTGATCCGGCGCACGGATGACGGGTTCCACGACCTGCGCTCCACGATGCAGGCGATCGACCTCCACGACCTCCTGGAGATCGACCTCGCGGACCAGACCACTCTGACCACCAGCGGTCTGGCCACAGCCGGCACCAGGGACAACTCGGTGCTGAAAGCTCACGCGGCGTTGGAGCAGGCGGCCCACCGGTCGCTGCCGGCACGTTTTCACCTCCACAAGCGCATCCCGCCCGGGTCCGGTATTGGCGGAGCGAGCTCTGACGCCGCCGCGGCACTGGAAGGGTTGGCCGCAATGCACCGGCTCGACGTCGACCTGCTGCGGATCGCGGCTTCGATCGGCTCCGATGTGCCTTTCTTCCTCGCCGGCGGTACCGCGAAAGCGGAGGGTCGTGGTGAGAAGCTCACCCGCATGCCGACCGCTTCCGCGTGGTTTGCCGTGGCCTGGCCTGGCATCGAGCTGTCGACCTCGGCCGTGTACCGTGCGTGGGACGAGGTGCGAGGAGAGCCCCCCAACCAGCTGCGCCGTGCTGCGGAGCGCGTCGAGCCCCGCCTCGCCCGCTTCGCCGCACATCTCGGCGAGGGCTGGCAGATGACCGGCAGCGGCTCGGCATTCTTCAGGCGTTGTCAAAACGATGAGCAAGCCCGCCACATGATCGCGTCACTCGATTGTTGGACGGCGGTGGCCCGCGCGGTTGGACCCTGGGCTTGACGGCGAGCAGGATCCGCAAACGCGCCGCCGTGTGGGCGGGCAAGGCCACTGGAGCTCTCAGCCGAATCACCAGGCGCGGCGGTGGCACGACATTGCCCGGCGACGTGGCACGGGCCATCGACCCCCGCGTGCTGACCAAGCTCTCGCAGGATCTCGCGCAAGGATCGATCGTCATCACGGGCACCAACGGCAAGACCACCACTGCGCGCCTGATCAGCTGGCTGCTCGAGGGCGCGGGCCATAGGGTGGTGGCGAACCGCGCCGGTGCCAACCTCATCTTCGGCATCACCGCCGCCGCGCTCGACCGGGCCGACGCCGGCGGCAGCCTGCGCGCGGACTGGGGCGTGTTCGAGATCGACGAGGCCAGCCTGCCCAAGGCCGTCGCCGAGATCCAGCCCCGCCTGACGCTCGTCATGAATTTATTTCGTGACCAGCTCGACCGCTATGGCGAGCTGGAATCGATCGCGAAGAAGATCGAGTTTGCGCTCAGCAAGCTGCCGGAAGCCTCGAGTGCGATCCTCAACGCCGACGATCCGCGCGTGGCCGAGATCGGCCTCGGCTTGCCGCACGCGCCGCTTTGGTACGGCCTCGACGACACGTCGGTCGCGGTGCACGAGCTGCCCCACGCCGCCGACGCGAGGACATGTCCCCGGTGCGGCTCGAGCCTGATCTTCGAGGCGGTCTACGTCGGCCACGACGGCGTCTACCGTTGTCCCAACGGCGACTTCGCGCGGCCCAAGCCACAGATCACCGCGACCAACATCGAGCTCAACGGTTTCGACAGCCTGGCGACCACGATCGACGGCACGCGAATCGAATTCCCGCTCGGCGGCCTGTACAACTGCTACAACGTGCTGGCGGCTTTCGCCGCGGCGAGGACGATCGGGCTCGAACCCGAGTACATCGCCCAGCGCATGCGCAGCTTCAGCGCCGCCTTCGGCCGCCAGGAACGCGTGGAGTTCCGGGGGCGCCACCTCAACCTCGTCCTGTCGAAGAACCCGGCGGGATTCAACGAGACCCTGCGCACAGCCGTCGATCTCGCGCACGGCAGCAGCTTTCTGATCGGCCTCAACGACCGCAAGGCGGATGGCACCGACGTCTCGTGGATCTGGGACGTGGACTTTGAGATGTTGAAAGGCAGGGCCAGGGTCGTCGTCCCGGGGGGCAGCCGCGCCCATGACCTCGCCGTCCGGCTGAAGTACGCCGGCGTGGAGGCGGAGGCCCCCGAGACCGAGCCGGCCAGGGCTCTCGACCTTTTGATCCAGGTCACCGAGGAGGGCGAGACGGCGCACGTCCTCTGCACGTACACGGCCATGCTCGACCTGCGCGCCGAGCTGGTCAGGCGCGGCTGGGCGAAGCCGTACTGGGAAACTTAGGCTGGCACGATGAGGTTCACCGTCGGCTGGCTCTACCCCGATCTCATGAACATCTATGGCGACCGCGGCAACATCCTGACGCTGCTCAAGCGGGCGGAGTGGCGGGACTTCGATGCGCGCGTGGTCGAGCTCGGCCGCGGCAGCCGGCATGAGATGGAAGAAGTGGACGTGTTCTTCTTCGGCGGCGGGCAGGACCGCGAGCAGGCCCTGGTCTACGAGGACCTGCTCGAGTTCAAGCAGGCGCCGCTGCAGCGCGCGGTGGCGGACGGCGCGCAGATCCTGGCGG
>JBOHUP010000448.1:0-5880 GCA_050734615.1 Candidatus Dormibacteraceae bacterium
CAACTGGTGGGGCTCGCCCAAGCCGACAGTCACCAAAGTCCACCTGGACATCCTTTCCAATCCAGAGTCGGCGATCCAGGCATACGAGCAGGGCGCGTACGACATCTACGGCTATGGTGGGTGGAGCAATGCACCCGTTGACGCCATCCTGCGCATTCAGGGCACGGCCAGCGAAAAGGCCCAGCTTCTGATTCACCCGAAGGTTCGCACAACCTGGTTGCAGTTCAACCTCGTCACCGACTCCACTCGCAAGGCGGGGGGTCCGTTCCAGTGCCCGCTGGTGGGTGGCTTCACCCAGTGCTCCGGCACGCCGGCGGCTGACGCGGCGAAGAACCTTCGCCTCGCTTTCGCCCTCTCCATCGACAAGGCGCAGCTCGCCAGCGTGGCTTGCCACAACATCGTTTGCGCCCCGGCGACCGGCGGCCTCATCACCAAGGGCCTGATCGGTTACGGCGGCGACAACACCGACCCGCTCGCCAAGTTCGACGCCACGCAGGCCAAGGCGCTGCTCAAGCAGGGCGATCCGGATGGCACCAAGACGGCCAACCTGACCTACGCGTACGACTCGAACAACCCGCTGAACGCTGCGGTCGCGCAGGACCTTCAGGACCAGTGGCACACCAACCTGGGCATTCACGTCAACCTTTTGCCCCAGGACCACGCGGCGTTCATCCATGGTTATCTCTCCGGCAAGTACGTGCTGGCCCGCAACGGTTGGCAGGCCGACTACAACCACCCCCAGGACTGGGTCGACAACCTCTGGGGCAAGATCCCCGGCTGCCCTGACTCCAACTGCGGCAGCGGCTACGACACGCAGGCTTACGACCAGGCTGTCGCGGCGGCGGACCAGCTGCCGCTCGACCAGGCGACGCCGAAGTACCAGGCGATCATGAAGATGCTCGAGGACGACGCGACCTACATCCCGCTCTACTACTCGCAGGGCGCGTTCCTCTTCAAGCCCTACGTCAAGGGCGCGGGCACCAACAACTTCTTCGACTACTACTGGGACCAGATCCAGATCCAGTCGCACTAACCCGGATGTGATGAAGGGCGCTCGCCTCGGCGGGCGCCCTTGTCTCTTGATTGAGGCAGAATCTGTATCGGACTGGGAAGAATAGAGATTGTTCACCGGCGGAACGCTCGTCTACATAGGGCAGCGCATCGTGATGATCGCGTTCACCGTGCTTGCGGTCAGCTCGATCGTCTTCCTTCTCATCCACCGGCTTCCGGGCGACGCTCTGTTCAGCGAGAAGCTGCGCGGCTCCGCGTACACGGACCTCCTGCACCACTACGGCCTGGACCAGCCGCTGTACTTGCAGTACTGGAATTTCGTCGTGGGCGTCGTGACGCGCGGCGACCTCGGCGAGTCGCTGGTCAACCGCGGCCTCAAGATCACGCCACTCGTCCTGCGAGAGACGCTCATCAGCGCGCAGGTCGGCGGTGTGGCGCTGATCTTCACCATCGGCCTGGGTCTTGTGCTGGGGGTCTTTGCCGCGGTTCGGCAGAACACCTGGATCGATTACCTGCTGACCACGACGTCGGTCATCGGTTACAGCATGCCGAACTTCGTGATCGCGGCATTGTTGATCCTCGTCTTCGGCGTCTGGCTGGACAATGAGACCCAGGGCGCGTTCTACTACCAGCTCGGCGGCTGGAAGGGAGGCGTAGGGCAGCTGTGGCTGCCTGCCTTTGCCCTCGGTTTCCCCTACGCAAGCATCGTGGCCCGTCTGACCCGGGCGAGCATGCTCGAGGTCATCCGCCAGGACTATGTGCGTACCGCGCGCGCCAAAGGGCTGCGTGAATCGGTCATCCTGATCCGGCACGCGCTGCGTAACGCCCTGATTCCTGTGATCACGATCCTCGGTCCCCTGGTGATCGGCATCATCACCGGCAGCGTCGTGATCGAGAACTTCTTCGGCATCCCGGGGCTCGGCCATGAGTTCGCGCAGAGCATCCTCAACCGCGACTACGCCATCGTGATCGGAGTTTTCACCATGTACGCCGGCCTGGTGGGCGTCGCCAACCTGCTGGTCGACCTGGCGTACGTCGTGATCGACCCCAGGATCCGGTACTCGTAGATGGCGACCGCAGCCGCAGTCATCGTCCAGCCGATCGAGCCGGAGCAGGCGAGCCTGTGGTCGGACGCCTGGCGCCGCCTCCGGCGCAACCGGCTTGCCCTGGTCGCAACGGTCTTCCTCACCTTTCTGGTGGCGGTTGCCCTGGTTGCCCTGGTCTGGACCCCATACCGGATGTCCGCCGTCGGCGTGGCGCAAACCTATGCTCCGCCGAGCGGCGCCCACTTGCTGGGGGCCGACGAGCTCGGACGCGACATCCTCAGCCGGCTCATGGTCGGATCGCAGGTTTCCCTGATCGTCGGCGTCGGGACCCAGCTGCTGGTGCTCGCGGTCGGCGTGCCGATCGGCCTGCTGGCCGGGTACTACAGGGGATGGCTGGACTCGGTCCTGACTTTCGTGATCAACGTCTTCTACGGCGTCCCGGACGTGCTGCTGGCCATGATTCTCGTCTTCATCCTCGGCCCGAGCCTCGGCAACATCATCATCGCCATCGTCGCGACCAGGTGGATGGACATGGCGCGCCTGGTCCGCGGCCAGGCCATGAGCCTGCGCGAGCGCGAGTTCATCGAGGCAGGCCGCGCCTCGGGCGCCAGGCCGGCCAAGATGCTCTTCGGCCACATCCTGCCCAACGCGCTGGGGCCGATCATCGTCCAGGCGACTCTGGGCATTCCGGCCGCGATCCTTTTCGAGGCGTTCCTCAGCTTCCTCGGCGTCGGCGTCCAGCCGCCCACCCCATCGTGGGGTTCGATGGCAAACGAGGGCGTCCAGGCGATCCAGTACGCGCCGCACATGGTGCTGGTGCCGTCGGTCGCGCTGTCGATCACCCTCATGGCGTTCAACTTCCTCGGCGACGGATTGCGCGACGCGCTCGACCCTCGGTCGCGGCGGTAGGACGGGTGGCCTCACCGATCCTGCAGGTGCGCAACCTGCGCACGCAATTCAACACCGACGGCGGCATCGTTCGGGCTGTCGACGATGTGAGCTTCGATCTTTATCCGGGCGAAAGCCTCGGCATCGTGGGCGAGTCCGGCAGCGGCAAGTCGATCACGGCCCTCTCGATCCTGCGCCTGGTGCCCGACCCTGGCCGGATCGTCTCCGGCGAGGTTCTGTTTCGCAACACCGACCTGCTCAAGGCGGAGGACGAGGAGATACGCGAGATCCGGGGCCGCGACATCGCGATGATCTTTCAGGATCCGCAGAGTTCCATGAACCCTGTCCTGAAGACAGGATTTCAGATCGACGAGGCGATGCTGGCTCACCAGCAGGCGACCAAAAAGCAGGCCGAGCAGCGGACGATCGAGCTGCTGCGCAAGGTCCGGATCCCCGCCCCTGAACGCCGGATCAAGGACTTTCCCCACCAGCTGAGCGGGGGCATGCGCCAGCGCGCCATGATCGCGATGGGCCTCGCCAACACTCCGTCGATCCTCATCGCCGACGAGCCGACCACAGCCCTTGATGTGACCGTACAGGCGCAGATCCTCGAGCTGCTCGGCGACCTCAACCGCGAGCTCGGGACCGCGATCATCATGATCACGCATAACATGGGCGTGGTCGCCGGCCTGTGCTCGCGGGTCATCGTCATGTACGCCGGACAGATCGTCGAGCAAGGTCCCGTGGACCAGATCTTCGAGCAACCCCAGCACCCATACACGTGGTCGCTCCTGAAGTCGATTCCGCGCGTCGACGCTCTGCGGCATGAGCGTCTTCGCTCCATCGAGGGGATGGCGCCTGACCTATTGCGGCCGCCCGCCGGCTGCAGGTTCCATCCACGGTGCCCGTTCAGGATCGAAAAGTGCTTCACTGACGCGCCACCGCTCGTCGAGGTCAAGCCGGACCAGAAGGCCTCCTGTTGGGTGACGATGGATCGAGCCCGCACAGAGATGGGCGCCGACGACCTGATCGACATCAGGCCCGGCGTGGGCTCGGGCGTACACCCCGGGAAGATGGACTGATGGCCGATCCTGCCCCGCAGCAGGACCCGCGGCCCCTCGAGGCGGGAGCCAAGGTCCTGGTCAGGGTCGAGAGCGCGGTCAAGCACTTTCCGGCCGGCCTCGGGCAGACGGTCAAGGCGGTCGACGGCGTCAGCTTCGACATCAGAGAGGGCGAGACGCTTGGGCTGGTCGGCGAATCAGGCTGCGGCAAGTCGACGCTCGGCCGCCTGGTCGCTCAGCTCCTCCCGCTCACGTCGGGCAAGATCTTCATTGAAGGCGTGGAGATGAATCGCCTGCGGGGCGAAAAGCTGCGTCAGCAGCGACGGCAGCTGCAGATCATCTTCCAGGACCCGTTCGCATCGCTCGACCCCCGCATGACCGTCGGCGACATCATCGCCGAGCCGCTGGTCAACTTCCGCATCATGCGTGGCAAGCAGCTCAACAGCCGCGTCCAGGAGCTGCTCCGCCTGGTTGGGCTCAATCCCAACTTCAACAATCGGTATCCGCACGAGTTCTCCGGAGGCCAGCGGCAGCGCATCGGCATCGCGCGGGCCCTGGCGTTGAATCCGAAGCTCATCGTGTGCGACGAGGCCGTCTCGGCGCTGGACGTCTCCATCCAGGCACAGATCGTGAACCTACTCGAAGACCTACAGCGAGAGTTCAAGCTCACTTACCTCTTCATTGCGCACGACCTTTCGGTGGTGCGTCACATCAGCGACCGCGTGATGGTCATGTATCTCGGCAAGATCGTCGAGATCGCCGACAGCACGCAGACCTATAGCAACCCGAAGCATCCGTACACGAAGGCGCTGCTGTCCGCGATCCCCGTCCCCGACCCCAAGATCCAGCGCGGCCGTCGCCTCGTGGAGCTGTCAGGTGAGATTCCGTCGCCGCTCAACCCGCCCTCAGGCTGCCGCTTCCACACCCGCTGCCCGATCGCGCACGTGCCCACGCCGTGCGCGGAGGTCGAGCCCCCGCTGGAGGAAAAGCTGCGGGGCCACCTGGCGGCCTGCCACTACTCACAGGACGTGTAGCGCTCCCGCGGCGAAGAGGGCGACATTAGGCCTCAGTGCTGCAGGATCCGCGCCTGCGTCCAGTAGTCGTCGTACAGCGCGTTTCCGCCGACACCCTTGACGTACGGATGCGCGAGGTACTGCTGCACGCCATAGACAAGCGGCGCAAACGCTGTCGTGGCGATGAGCAGGTATCCGGCCGTCTTGTAGTCGACGACTCCCCGAGCGAGGGGCTTCGTGTCAGCGCCGGTCACCAGCTGGTCGAAGCTGGGATTCGCGTAGCACGACCCGCTTGAGGTGGCGCCGGTGACAAAGAGGTAGTCGAACCAGTCCTGCGGGTGGTCGTAGTCGGCGCTCCAGCTCTGCCGGAACATCGGGTACGCGCAGCTCCCGTTGCGCTGATCGAAGAAAGTCTTGCGATCCATCTCGACACAGGTGACCGTGACGCCGAGATTCTTTTTCCACTGCGCCGACAGGTTGTCGCAAACCGCCTTGTTGAAGGGGTTGGTGTCGTAGGTGTACGTCAGACCCTTGACCTTGGACCCGTCGGAGTCCCAGGCCTGGTACTCTTTCTTCGCCGCCGTGGCATCGAACTTCGCGTTCGTGTCGGCGCCGTCTCTTAGATAGCCCTGCAGGCCCTTGCTGATCAAGCCGCCGGTGGCGGCCACGCAGTCGGTCTTCTGGTTGCACAGGGCGGCGACCAGCGCGCCGCGGTCGATCGCCTCGCTGAAGGCCTGGCGGCCGGCCTGACCGGTATCGATACCTGAGAACGGCCCGGTCTTCAGGTTGAAGCCGACCCAGAACGTGAGCCCGATTGGGATGAGGCTGAGCTGATCCTTGAGCTTCGGATCAGACGTATAT
>JBOHUP010000449.1:0-3841 GCA_050734615.1 Candidatus Dormibacteraceae bacterium
GGGCGTCGACCGCGACGATCAGAAACCGTCGTTCGGGCCAGGTGCTTGGTTTCACCAGTGCTTCGATCACCACGCGGAACTCGGTATCGGGTTCCGGCCGAGCGGCCAGCGCGGCTCGGCCCAGATAGGCCCGCCCCCGACGTGCATCGCCCGGCCACAGCGAGGCGATCACGAAGCGGGCCAGGGCTCCGGTTCCCATCCGCGTCGCGGCCTCGCCTGTGGCATCCACCAGCTGCTCGGCATAGACATCCTCGAGGGAGACCCCGCTCAGGAGCTTGGCTCCGGCCACCGATCCGGCCGAGGTGCCGACGACCAGGTCGGGTGACATCACCTGCACTCCCTTCTCGGCCAGACCCGCCAGCAAGCCAAGCTCCCAAGCGATGCCAGTGATCCCACCGCCGCCCAGGACGAGCGCCCTACCTTCCGTCATGCCCGACACGATGGTACGGACCCGCCAGGAGCACCCTGCGTTCTGAGGCAACCTTGCCTGAACGTGACGCGCGCATGTGGGCGGTGCCGCCCCAGCCCGACCGGCTCCAAGGCCCGAGGGAGATCCGTTTGCGCGACGATGGATGGGTGCCGCGGTCCGCCACATCGGCCATTCGCATCGGCATCGCCGCCGGAGTGCTTCTGTTCCGACTTCCGACGCTGACCGAGCCGGCCTGGTACTCCGACGACGGGTTCTTCATGACGGTCTCCTGGTTGACCACCCAGGGTTTGAAGCTCTATTCAGGCGTTTACGACAACAGCCCTCCCGGCATCTACTGGTTGTACCGGCTGCTACTGGAAATGGGTGCGCGGGACAACCACTTCGTGGTCCAGTCGGCGGCCGCCGCCGCCGTGATCGTGGTCGCCATGCTGACCTTCGAGGTGGCGCGACGGATCGCCCCCCTGTGGCCCGCGGCGCTCGCCGGGGGCCTGACCGGGCTGGTCCTCTCGCTGCCGGTACTGGACGGCGACGTTTTCAACGTCGAGATTGCCGGACTCCCGTTTTTCATGGCCGCCCTCGTGCTTGCATTCAACCCTGGCAGGACGGCTGCGCTCGCCTCAGGAGTCTTGCTCGGAGCCGCCATCACCATCCGCCCCTCCTACGCGCTGGACGGGCTCGCGATCGTGCTCGTCCTGGTAACCACCGGACCGCTCCTGGCCCGGGCGGCCGCGGCCACGGTAGGTCTGGCCGCCGCGGGACTGGCGGTCACGATCGCCCTCTGGGCGACCGGCTCGCTCGTGGCTTACCTGGACACGGTCCTGCCATCCGACCACGGCTATATGGTCTGGGCCAACGGCGGGAGCCTGATCCCGCTGTATATCCGGCTCGCGGCCCTTGGAGCCGTCGGGCTCGTCGGCCTCGCACGGTCGCGCACGCTCCAGGGCCGGCTGCTGGCGGCGTGGATCCCGGCCTCGATCGCCGGAGCAAGCCTCACGCCGCGTGAGCTGACGCATTACGTCCACGAGGCGATTCCGCCGCTCGCGGTAGGCATCTCGCTCCTGGCGGTGCGCGTTCGCTGGAGCCCACTTGCCGCGCCGATCGCCGCGCTGGCCCTGGTTGCCGCGGCCGAGGCGGTGCTCGTGTTGCCCGCCCAGGAGACGGCGACGGTTCAACGGACCGGGGCACCGGCACCGTTCCTGCATAACTTCGCGTATGCGGGCCTGCCGGCCTACTATGCGAACTGGCTGGCGTTCGCGGCCGGAGCCAGGGATCGCTCGGCCTACGACGCGTGGTTCCCAGGCCGGGCATCCCTCGATGTGGCGGAGCTGCAGAGCTTGAGGCAGCCGGCCCAGCCTGTCCGAATCATCGTGGTGGGTGACCGGCCGTGGCTCTACGTGAAGGGAGGCGTCCTGCCAGCGACACCCTTCATCGCCACCAACTCCGCGTTCTGGCAGGTGAGCTGGGGACGGGCCGCCATCGCACGCGCCGTCGGCGCGGGCTGCGCGGACTTCGTGGTTTACATCGATGCCGAGCCCGATTGGTCGCGCCAGCTGCAAAGTGACGCGTACGTCCGGGTGCAGGGCGCGCCGTGGGTGACCTACAAGCCACTCCATCGATCTCTTGCGTGCGGATAGTCCCGTAGGCTGAGGCCGGTGACCACGTTTGCCGAGCTCGGCCTTTCCGCCGGAACCCTGACGGTGATCGCCGACTTGGGCTTCGAGGTACCCACCCCGGTCCAGGAGCAGACGACCCCGGCACTGCTCGCCGGGCGTGACGTGATCGCGCAGGCGCCCACCGGGACCGGGAAGACAGCGGCTTATGGACTGCCGATAGTGGAACGGCTTGACGAATCGCGGCTCCTGCCGCAGGCGCTGGTCCTGGTCCCGACGCGCGAGCTGGCCATCCAGGTGGCGGAAGCGCTGCACGGAATGGGACAGCACCGCCAGATGGTCACGCTCCCGATTTACGGCGGACAGCCCTACGACCGTCAGTTCCGCGCCCTCAAACGCGGCGTGCAAGTCGTGGTGGCGACTCCAGGTCGTCTGCTCGACCACCTCGAACGCAAGACACTGGCGCTGCAGACGATCCGGACAGTCGTTTTGGATGAGGCCGACGAGATGCTGAACATGGGCTTCATCGAGGACATCGAGAAGATCCTCTCCTCGGTTCCCAAAGAGCACCAGACAGCCCTGTTTTCGGCCACCCTGCCGGCGCGCGTACTCAAGCTTGCCGGCCAGTACCTGAAGAACCCGCATAGGGTCAGCGTCGCTGCGCGGGAGGCCGTCGCGCCAAGGGTCCGCCAGGTGTACTACGAGGTCGCTTGGCGCGACAAGGCCGACGCCCTGGCCCGGGTTCTCGACTATGAGAAGCCCGATTCGGCGATCGTCTTCGTGAGGACCAAGCGTGACGCCGACGTCGTCGCCGAGCAGCTCAACGCCACGGGCTATATCGCACAGGCCATCCACGGCGACATCAACCAGGCGCAGCGCGAAAGGGTGCTCGATCGATTCCGTGGCGGCCATACCCAGCTGCTGGTGGGCACCGACGTGGCTGCCCGTGGCCTCGACATTCCCGACGTTACCCACATCATCAACTACGACCTGCCGACGGACGCCGAGTCGTATGTCCATCGGATCGGTCGCACAGGCCGCGCCGGCCAATCCGGCGAGGCCCTGACGCTGGTCACGCCGGGCGAGCGCCGGCAGCTGAGCATGATCGAGCACGGCATCCACAGAAAGATCCTGCCCCTGCGGTTGCCGACGGACGCGCAGATCGCCGAGCGGCGGCGGACCGCATTTCGGGATGAGGTGTTGAAGATTCTGGACGCGGGCGAACTCGACCCGTTCATCGAGATGGTGACCGATCTCGCCTCGTCCCGCGACATCGCAGAGGTGGCCGCCGCCGCGTTGAAGATGGCCGCCCACAAGGTGCAGCCTCCAGCTCGACCTCGGGCCGTTGCCCCGGCGACCTCGCCCGCGCCGAGATCTTCCGGCGCACCGTCACCGGCTCGACGACGGGATGTTCGCACGGAGCCGAGGCGGGTTGACTCGGAGATGACGCGCCTGTTCCTAAGAGTTGGCAAGAAGCACGGCGTGCGCCCGGCGGACGTGGTGGGGGCGATCGCCAACGAGGCGGGGCTCAACGGCGACGACATCGGTGACATCGACCTATACGACACATTCGCTTTCGTCGAGGTTCCGGCCGCGAGCGCCCAGGCGGTCGAGGTGGCTCTGAACAAGACGCAGATTCGGGGGCGGCCGCCGCGGGCCAGCATCGCGGTGGCCAAGGATGGCAAGGACGGCCATCGCGGTGTGCGCCCGGCGAGCGACGGCAAGCGTCCCACGCGACCCAGCCGGCGGCCTGACCCGATGGCGAGGCCGAGGGGCCGCTAGCGCCGGCGGGCCATCGCCA
>JBOHUP010000450.1:0-2874 GCA_050734615.1 Candidatus Dormibacteraceae bacterium
TTCACCGCGGAAATGCGGCCCGCCACGGGCGAGTAAAGGTCGCTTGCCGCCTTGACCGATTCGACGACGCCGAAGGCCTCCCTTTCGGCGACCTTCCGACCCGGGCTCGGCAGCTCCAGGAAAACGACGTCGCCGAGCTGTGACTGGGCGAAGTCGGTGATGCCGACCGTCGCCGTCTTTCCATCCACCGTGACCCATTCGTGCGACTTGGTGTAGCGGCGGTCAGCCATTCGACTCTCCTTCTAATCGCTTTCAACCACCTCGATCACGACCTCGTCGGGGTGACTGCCGAGCGCGCTGACCCACGATAGAAGGGAAGCTTGACCACCTCGGCAGGGGCTTCCCGGCCACGCACCTCGACCACGACGCTGTCTCCGACTCGCAATGATGCGGCTTCCACCAACGCCAGCGCGATGGGATACCCGAGGAAGAACGAATGCGTGCCGCTTGTGATCACGCCGGCCCGGGCGCCGTCGACCTTGACGGTCGCGCCGTGACGAAGGATGTTCGCCGGCTCGCTCCTCAGGCCGACCAGGGTGCGGCGAGCTCCCTCTGACTTCACCCGGGCGAGCGCTTCTCGACCCACGAAGTCCCCCTTGTTCAGCTTGACGGTCCAGCCGAGACCTGCCTCGTACGGGTTGACCGTCTCATCCATGTCGTTGCCGTAGAGCCGCAGCGCAGCCTCCAGCCGGGTGGCATCACGCGCGCCCAAGCCCGCGGGCAACACGCCGGCCGACCGGCCCTGCTCGAGGATCGCGTCCCAAACCTGGCCCACCGCGCCGGATCCGACAAAGAGCTCGAAGCCGTCCTCACCGGTGTAGCCGGTCCGGGAGATCATGGCGTCGACGCCGGCCACCTTCCCCTGGCGAAACGCGAAGTGCTGGATGTCATCGGTGCCATGGTCGACCGGCAGCAGCTCGGCAGCGCGCGGGCCTTGGAAGGCGATCAGGCTGACCTCGCTCGAGATGTCCTCCAGGCTCGCCTCCGGCGGCAGGTGCTGCCGCATCCATGCCGTGTCTTTCCCGCGGTTGGACGCATTGATCACCACCAGGAAGCGCTCCGCGGCTTGGCGGTACACGACCAGGTCGTCGACTACGCCGCCATCGTCCTGACACATCTGTGTGTAAACGGCTCGGCCAGACTCCAGCGATGCCACGTCATTGGTGAGGAGGCGCTGGAGAAACGCCTCTGAGGCCGCACCGCGCACCACCAGCCTGCCCATGTGTGACACGTCGAAGAGCCCTGCCACCTTGCGGACGGCAAAATGCTCGTCGCGGATCGAGGTGTATTGCTGCGGCATGGCCCAACCGCCGAAGTCGACCATCCTTCCCCCGAGCGCGAGGTGGCGGTCGTACAGCGGGGTGCGCTGGGGCGGGCTAAGCGTCAAGCTCGGCCGGCTCGCCGTCGTCGAAATCAATCGCAGCCGGGTCGATGAAAGCGAGCAGCTCTTCGTCGTGCCGGCGCCTGGCCTCGGCCACGACCTGCGCAACGTACAGCGCCCGGTCGACCGTCCACTCCAGCTTCTCAGCAATCTCGCCGGCGGCGGGCTCGCGCTTGAGCTCCCGGCGCAAGATCAGCTCTGCTCTTTCATAGTCGGTCGCGGCGGCCACGAGAAGCTGCGCGTCACGGACAGCCGCGACCTCGGCGGCGATCGCGGCGTCCATCTGCTCGCCGGCTTTGTGTTCTGCCAAGGTTGCGAAGCTGACCTCGCCGCTGGTGGAGAAAACGCGCACGGCCTCGACCAGGCCGATCGCGCCCTCTTGGATCAGGTCGAGCGCCGACAGTCCCCCTGCGGCGCGCGCCATGGCGAGCCGGATGACGATGGTCATGTTCGCGGCGACCAGGCGCTCCTGGCTCGCGCGGTCGCCTAGCGAGGATTGGAAGAGGAGGCGTTCCACCTCCGCCGGCTGGAGCGGTCCGTTCTCGCGAGCCTGCCGGCGCAGCTCACGCAAGAGGGCGTCGTCGCCTGCTTCGGGGCGTGACCGGCCCGGGTCGCCGTCATGGTTCGTCTGCGGGCCCATCGATCTCGATTCTACGCCCGGCCGGGACCTCCTCCGTGGCGCCCCCGGGGTGCCATGTTCCACGTTTTACATCGGCACCCGAGCCCCTGGGTTGCCATACTCGAAGTCATGCGCGTGAGCGCTGCGCTGCGACTCGTCGGATGCCTCTTCGCGGTGTTGGCGCTGCTGCCGGTGGGCGTCAACGCGGCGACGCCGCACGTCGAGCAGGCGGACCTGACCGGGGACATCAACACGATCATGGCCTCCTATATCGAAGGCGCGGTGAGCCGTGCCGAGGCCGACCGCGCGGACGCCCTGCTGGTGGTGATGAACACCCCCGGCGGGATCTCCACCTCGATGGACGACATAGTCACCAGCCTGCTCAACTGCCGGGTGCCGGTGATCGTCTTCGTCTATCCGAGCGGGGCACGCGCAGCTTCAGCCGGGCTGTTCGTGGCCCAGGCGGCGGACATCCTCGCCATGGCGCCGGGGACCAACATCGGCTCTGCTCATCCGATCGACGCCTCCGGCGGGAACCTGACGGGAGATCTCGGGACCAAGATCCTCAACGACGCCGTGACCAGGGTGCGTGCCCTCGCCAAGATCCACGGTCGCAACCCGGACTGGGCGGAGCAGGCGGTTCGAAACAGCGTGAACATCGACGCCGAGCAGGCGGTCAGCCTTCAGGTGGCCGACCTCGAGGCGGCAGACCGCGCGTCGTTGCTGAATCAGGTCGACGGCCGTACCGTCCCCCGGACCACGGGCGCCTTGACCCTGCACACCGCGGGCGCCCGAATCGACGACTTTCCAATGCCGTTCTGGCAGGTCTTTTTGAACGCGCTGATCGATCCGACGGTCGCCGCTCTATTGATCC
>JBOHUP010000451.1:0-4347 GCA_050734615.1 Candidatus Dormibacteraceae bacterium
CCCATTTGGTGGGCGAGGTTGATCACGTTCTGGATGCCTTCCATCTGGCCGACCTCGACCGCCGGGATGTTGCGCGAGCGCAGGATCGCGGTGCGCGCGGTGATGTCGCCCATCCCGCGGTTGTCGAAGTCCCGCGGCATGTATCCGTTGAAGTTCGTGAGCCGGTCGTGGAGGATCGTCGCCCAGGTGATCTTGTGATCCTTGAGCGCGGCTTCGTATACGTAGGGCTTGAACGACGATCCCGGCTGCCGCTCGGCGAGGACGACATCGTATTGTCCGGCGATCGAGTCGTTGCCGTAGTCGGCGGATCCGACCCATGCCAGCACTTCGCCGGTCTTCGGGTCGGCGGCGAGCATCGCGGAGTTGTTGACGTTCATGCTGGAGAGGTCCTTCACTCCGTTGGTCACAGCGCTCTGCGCGATCTGCTGGAGGTCGAGGTCGATTGTGGTGTGCACGACGATCCCGCCCTGCTGGATCGCCGCTGACCCGAACATCCTCTCGAGGTCAGCCAGGACTTGATCGACGAAGTGGGGTGCCTTGCTCTGCCGCGCCGTGGGCTGGATGTCCAGCTCCGATTTGATGTCTTCGCGGTAAGCCTTGTCGGCGTCGGCCGAGCTGAGGGCCCCGGTGCTGACCATGCCCTGCAGGACGTATTTCTCCCGCTCTCGTGCAAGGTCGTAGTGGGTGACCGGGTCGTAAGCGGTGGGCGCCTGGATCACCCCGGCCAGGAACGCGGCCTGCGCCGGCGTCAAGTCCTTGGCGTCCCTGGCGAAGTAGGTGCGCGCCGCCGCTCCGATTCCGTAGGCCCCATGCCCGAAGTAGACGCGGTTCAAGTACATGGAGAGGATCTGGTCTTTCGTGTAACGCTGCTGGATGGTCTCGGCAAGCACCAGCTCTTGCACCTTTCGCGTCAACGACTTCTGAGGCGTGAGGAGCTGGATCTTCACCAGCTGCTGCGTGATCGTGCTGCCGCCCTGGTTGAGGCCTCCAGTGGTCAGGTCGACCCAAAGAGCTCTCGCGGTAGACACCGGATCGATTGCCCCGTGGCTGTAGAAGCTGCGGTCCTCGGCCGCCATCACCGCCTTGGGCGCGTACGGGCCGATCTGCTGCAGGGTGAGGTTGACGTGGTAGTGCCCGGCCGGATTCCAGTCCTCGATCAGCTTGCCGTTGCGGTCGAGCACGACCACGTCACCGGCCGCGAGCACGTCTTGGCTCGGATCGGGCAGGTCTTTCACCGCCCACAGGACGTACAGCGTCGCAGCAAGGAACACGATTCCGACCCCTGCCGTGATCCAGGCTTTCTTCGCCCACATCCACTCGAGCGGACGAAGCAAGAACGCACGCCGGCCGCCAGGTCCCGCCTGACTGGGCACCACCCTTCGCGCTCCTCCTCCAAGCGCTCGATTAAGCGCGGCATGAGGCCGCGCGGGAGCGCTTCGTCAGGACAACGCCCGCTTGGGGTCGGCTACTCGGTGAGCCGGATCGCCCCAAACTCGAGGCAACGGACCTCGAACGGGAGTCCTCTCTAGCTGAACTCCACTGCGATGTAGCCGTACCCGTTGGCGACCACCCAGGCGGTGGCCACGTAGCGGTACGGCCCGAGGATGTTCGCCAGGTGCTCGGGGCTGTTGATGAACATCGAGTTCAGCTGCGAATCGTTGATGCCTTGCGACCAATCCCCCACGTTCTCACCCGCCTGATGGCTCAGCCCGCACGACAGGTCGGCGCTCGGCCCATTGGTGTGGGAGATGAAGCCCTGCGCCGCCATCCGCTGCGCGTTGCTCACCGCAACCCTGTACAGGCAAGCGTTCCAGGTCACCGGCGCCAGGCCGTTTCGGGCGCGATCCTGGTTGATCAGCGCCTGTTGGGTGCTCCCGACGACGATGCTGGGAGGCCTGGGCGCCGCGGCACGCACCGGGGCGGCGACAGGCGGTGCTGCGGCAGCCGGTGCAACGGCGGCCGGAGGAGGTGGTGGCGGGGTCGGACTCGGGCTCGGCATGAGGCGGCGGTGCTCGGGCCCGTTCATCTCAGTGTCGTCAAATGGGCCGGCGACCGGCACGGGGTTGCGGGACGCGCTCAAGGTTCGCGCACTGTTCGTGTTTCGGTGGACGACCGTGGTGGCAGCCCACCCGAGCGCAAGCACGATCCCGACGACCCCCAGCCACGAAAGAAACCGCATGCCCGATCACGCACTCTGCGGGAGCGGATGGTCCGCGGCGCCGTGCTTTGGGTTAAAGCTTGTAAAAGAGACCCTGGGTTCCGTAAACGAGGGTGATTTGCGTCGAGTGCGCTATTCGGGCAGGCGGCTCTTCAGGCGCTCGAACGCCATCACGAGGAACGTCTCGGCGACCCTCTCCCAGCCCGACGACTGGGTCCACATCGCGGCCATGGCCCGAAGCGCGAGCTGCAATGCTTCGTAGACGGCGAATCTCTGCAGCGACGCGCTCGGTCGCAGCTCGACGTAGCGGCGGATGAACGTCGCTCGCGTTTCCTCCGCGGCGACGGATTCCTTCCAGTCTTTCGGCGTCGAGGGCACCGTATAGGCGCAGAACTTGCCCAGGTCATAGCTTGTCTCGGCCATGGCGAAGTAATCGAAGTCGATCAGCGTGAACTCGCCGTTGTGGTGGATGAACTGGTCGTA
This sequence comes from Candidatus Dormibacteraceae bacterium, assembly GCA_050734615.1. GTDB lineage: Bacteria > Chloroflexota > Dormibacteria > Dormibacterales > Dormibacteraceae > DASXBJ01. The sequence continues at coordinate 2,642 of JBOHUP010000451.1, forward strand.
CTTGAGGTCGCCGTGCGTGGGCCGGATTTCTTCCACCTGCGTCTTGCGGACGCGGTCCCTCATGTGCGCGATCAGGTCGGTCAGCAGAAAGTGACCGACCGGCAGAACGTACTTGAACTGTTCCGCCACGCGATCCAGGCGCGTCAGTTCATTTTCGATGTTGATCACACCCTCCACCTCGATCCGCGATTCGTGGATGACCGCCAGCGCCTCAGCCGCGGCGTGGCCCAGCATCATGAACTCGGTGTTGGTGCGGTGGCCGCTCACCGGTCGACCACGGACGCGCTCTTCGAGCAGGAGTCCCAGATGATCAACGAATCCGAGCTGGCGCGGAAGGTTGAGGAAGCCGGGGTAATCTTTCGAAGCACGCCAGAGCTCTGAAACGATTCGGTAGGTGCGCAGACCTCGATGGCCGGGTTGAGCCTTGCCGAAGATGTCGAGCTGTGCGTCCGAAGCCTCGAGCTTGTAGCGCAGAATGGCCCCGATCTCCGGGACGTATCGGACCCGCTCGATTTCCATGCGCTGGGCCGTCGCGACGTTGATGGCCAGGTTGCTCTCATCCAGGCCCATGAGGAGACGCGACATGCGGACCGGGTCCGCCGCCGCGGCAAGACCCGGCATCGCCGGGTCGTAAGGGTAGAACCAGTACGCGTGCTGGGACTCCGGGAACAGACGCGGGTAGCCCAGACCTTCAATCGGGTCGCACCGCTGGTCCATCGCATGGACGGCCAGTCGCGAGCTCAGCCGTTCCCAGGCGCCCGGGTTGAGTGCCCCCTTCGCGACGAGGCGCAGCCGGCGTTCCTCCTCGTCCTTATTGACGGCGACGTCAAAAAGCGTCCAGTAGGAGTCCGGTGGCTCGAGCCGAGACGAGCGTCGCTTGACGGCGCTCAGCTCCCAACCCGTGCCGTCGAGCACCTCCTCGACGAATCCAGCCACGGACGACTTGTCCGTGGCGGCGCTCATGGTTAGAAGAGTTGCGGTTTGCGTTGTCACTTCAAGGGATTGCCCGAATAGGGAACGCTGAGCGGGGCGTTCTGCGACATATCTCCGTGAAAAAAAACGGGGCCCATGTCCGGGATGACGGCGAGGCAATCGCTTCTAACCACTGGGAGGTGGCATTTGGAAGCGTTCGGTGGATATCTAGCGAGTCGACCTGTGCTTGCACGGCGCCTGGCCGTCAACGCGTTCGTACTCCTGGCCGGGGTTTTCCTCATGCTGGCGCGCACGTCGCCTGCATTGGCTGCGGACAACTCCCACGGCCAGGGCAAGGCCCAAGACAGGACCAGTGCCTCAGCCGTCGTGCAGCGCCACGACAGCCCGGCAGTCAACAGCGACCACCAGATCGGCGGCGGGGGCGACGGCGACGGCAAGAAGAAGGGTTCCGGCTCTTCTGCTGCAAGCCAGCCAACGGCGACAGTCGTCGCGCCGGTGAAAGTCGCTCCGGTCAGCGCGCCGGCTCGCGTTACGACGCAGCCGCCCGCCAGCGTCGCGGCACCAGTGGCTGCCAGCGCCGGCGTCACCGTGAAGGCGAACGGGAATGGCCACGCGAGCGCCGGCAGCCCGGCAGCACCAACCGTGGTCAAAATGGACACCACCGCCAAGGTGATGGCTAACGGCCAGGTCAAGGCCAACGGTGGTTCGGACACCTCGGTCAAGGCCCACGGCGGGGCTGGCACCTCAGTCAAGGCCAGCCACGGCTCTGACAC
>JBOHUP010000452.1:0-5721 GCA_050734615.1 Candidatus Dormibacteraceae bacterium
TCGCAGAAGCGGGCGTAAGCCCGCGCACAGTTGCCGCCCTGGCCGCCCAGGGCATCTCGGAACCGGTCGAGGTCCAGGCTGAGGCGATTCCCGCCCTGCTCGCGGGCCGGGACGTGGTCATCGAGGCGCCGACCGGGTCGGGCAAAACACTGGCCTTCCTCGTACCGATGGTCGAGCGATTGCCTCGTGGTGGGGCCGGCCCTCGGGCCCTGATTGTCACGCCGACCCGCGAACTCGCGCTCCAGGTCGAAAAGGTGCTGCGCTTGCTGTCGACAGGCTTGCGGTCGACTGTCCTATACGGCGGCGTGGGCTATGCCACCCAGAGGCTCGCGCTGCGTCGCGGCGTCGACGTCGTGGTGGGCACCCCCGGTCGGATACTCGACATGGTCGGGCAGGGATTGCTTTCGCTTTCGCGCATCGAATACCTCGTCCTGGACGAGGCCGACGAGATGCTCGATGCCGGCTTTGCGCCTTCCGTGGAGCGGATCCTCGGACTCACTTACGACCCGCAGACCGCGCTCGCGTCGGCGACGATGCCGAGTTGGGTCGAGCGCATGGTCGAGAAGCACACGAACGACCCGGTCGAGATCAGGGTCGTCTCCGAGCACATGGATCTGTTGGAGCACGGGATGCTGCGGGTCGACAGCGAGTCGAAGCTCCAGACCCTCAGCAAGCTGCTGCGGCGCCATGGCGGCACCGCGATCGTGTTCGGACGAACCAAGCACGGCGTGAAGAAGCTCAATAAGAATCTGCGCCAAATGGGGCACAACTCGATCGAGCTGCAGGGCGACCTTTCGCAATCCGTCCGCGATCGGGCGATGGCTTCGTTTCGTGAAGGCCGCACGCAGATCCTCGTCGCCACGAATGTGGCGGCTCGTGGGATCGACGTCGACAGCGTCGGGCTGGTCGTGAACTTCGAGCTGCCGGATTCTGCGCAATGGCTCACGCACCGTGTCGGCCGCACCGCTCGCATGGGGGAGACCGGTCGTGCGCTGACCTTCGTCACTCCCGAAGACGAACCAGCGTGGGTCAAACTCAGCCGCCAAGGCGCGCCTGACATTCGCGAGATCGACACAAGGCAGCTCATCGATGAGGGGACTTGGCTTTATCGCGAGTCGCGGCCGATGCAGAGCCACAGCGCACCGACTTCTCGTGCCCGCGGTCGCGGGGTCAGCCGACGCCGCGGGACTAGCTCGTGGCGCCCAGGTGGTCCCCGAAGAACGTCATAACCCGCCGCCAGGAGTCATCAGCGGCTTCTTTGTCGTAGGCACGACCGGCCTCGTTGAAAAACGAGTGATGGGCATCCGGGTAGATCTTGATGTCGTGGGCGATCCCGTTCTTCTGGAGTTCGTGCTCGAGAGAGCGACCGGCGCGCGCGGTGAAATCCTTCTCGGGGTATGAGCCAACCACGGGGCACAGTCGACTCGCCAGCTCGATGGGGCGCGGGTTGACGCCGTAAAAGGGCGCGATCGCCTTGAGGCGCGAGTCAGTGCAAGCCCAGGCGATGGCGAACCCGCCGCCCATGCAAAAGCCGATGGCGCCCAGGCGCTTGGCGTCGACCTCGGGCATCTTCGCGAGCATCGTCAGCGCTGTCTTGAGGTCGAAGATTCCGTACCGGTTGACCGATCCGAGAAGCATCCCGGTCATGTATCGCGTCATGCAAACAGCGCGGTTGCGACCGGTGAAAAGGTCAACGGCGAAAGCCGCGTACCCTTCCTCTGCAAAGCGGCGAGTGATGGCTTTGATGTTTTCGTTGAGGCCATACGCCTCGTGGATTACGACGACACCGGGATGGGGCCCGTTTCCATCCGGCAGCGCCAGGAAACCTCCGCCCCGGATCTCGTTCGAGTCTACTTCGCGCATATGCATGGTGTGGCCGTGGCCGTCGAAGATGGTAGCCGCGCCTGAAGGGCACCCGCAGGCGGGCGGTATCCTTTACTACTCGCTTGGTCGTGGGTTGGGCCCGTGGCGCAGTTTGGGAGCGCGTCTGACTGGCAGTCAGAAGGTCAGGGGTTCGAATCCCCTCGGGTCCACCAATTGCCTTTGTGCATGATGCCGATCCGCATTGCTTGGCATCACGCGGGTCGTTTCCGCTGCGAGCACTTGAGACGAAGGGTCGACGTATCGGCATGCGACGCCACCCCGTCTCGGCTCTAAATCAGGTACGGCTATGCCGGCCATCTGATATCGCTGCACCGAGTCGGATCAACGTGATAGAGGTGCGGATTGGGGATGCGGATCCAGTTCTGGCGATTGAAGACGAACTCCTGGACGGCCGCCGCTATGAAGCCGTGGTCATTTCGACGTTGCCTGAGGGAATGTCCCGCTGGATCAAGATGGACGTTGTCAGCAGACTCGGCGGAGACGCCCCCGGCTGCGCTTGATCCACGTCGTCGCTCGCGAACCAGAGGGCGAAAAATAGACTGTGGCCAGCTAAACATCCGTCATCTGGAATCGCCTGCAACGCCTTCTTGAAGCGGCGTTTCGGTAGGGGCTTGACCCTGTACCTATGTACAGGGTTTAGGCTGGTAATGATGAGAACGGGACAAGTGGCCAAGAAGGCCGGCGTCAACATTCAGACCCTGCGCTATTACGAACGCCGTGGGTTGCTCGCTCCGCCGGAGAGACTCGTTTCAGGTTATCGCCTGTATGCCCCCGAGACTGTCGACTCCGTGCGCTTCATCAAGCGGGCGCAAGAACTTGGATTTGCACTTTCAGAGATTGAGACTCTTTTGGAACTCTCGACGGGAGGGCCGGACGACTGCGACCGAGCACACACCCTGGCGCTCGCGAAGATCAGCGAGCTCGACCGGAAGATCGCGAGCCTGCGCGCCATGCGCGACTCAATCCAACGCCTCGCCGCTACCTGCCAACTGCCGCGGGAGGAACGCGACTGTCCGTTAGTCCGGGCGCTGTTTCATGAACCTGAGGTTGAGCGTGCAGGTTGAGCTGCTTTCCATTCCGGACTGCCCGAATGTCGCGGGGATACGGGACCTGCTGCGGACCTGTATCAGCGAGCTCGGTCTAGCTGTCGACTTCGTTGAGGATCACGGGGACTATCCGTCCCCCAGCATCCTGGTGAACGGAGTCGACGTCATGGGTGATCCCGGCCACCACTCGGCCTCATGCCGACTCGATGTCCCAACCCGCACCGCAATTCTCAAGGCGTTACAGACGCGATGATCGATTCCGTCCAGGTGACTCACGAGCCTGTTCAGAGCATCGGCCCTATCGGGAAACTTGTTCGGCTGGGTCTGGCGGGCCTTTTCGCTTACCCGCTGTTCTCCATCTTGGGACCGGGCGGTTCGTCGCGCTTTCGTAACCCGCACATCCTGAGCGAACCGAGCGCGTGGCTGATCCACATCCTGATGCTGATCACGTTCGTCATTCTTGTAGGTGCTCTGGCGGCCCGGTTGGCTGGCGAACGATTCCGAAGGCCGTGGCAGGTGGGCGCAATGGTGATGGCGGCATCGGTCGTGGTAGCCGCCGGGGGCATCGGCGTGATTGTCGGTGGGTCCGTCTGGGGCTTCCCGCTGGCCGACGTGGTCTGGTGGTTCGACGTCATGATGCTCACCGAACAGGTGGCAGCCACCCTCTTGGCGATTGCACTCGGGACCTCCGGTTGCGAGATCGGAGTCTGGCCGGCTCTGATCGCCCGGTGGCGCGGCGAGGCGCCCTCCACCGAAAACGGCCTCGCGTGCATAGTCGGGCTGCACTTGCTCGATGGCTGGGAGGCGCGGCGCCGTCGGACGGCAGCCCAGGGGTAAACCTTGGTCTTGCCTGAGCAAAAGCGTCGTGAGAGCCGCGTCGTCCTGGATGCGATCAGCGGAGCGGGTTACATCGTCCGGCCGTGCATTGGAATGTCGACGCCCAGGTCGGGTCTAGCTTGCCGGCAGCCCATCGGCGGCCGGCGAGGCGTCCCGGAGGTATGCCAGGCCGCACTCCTCAGCGTGGATAGCCTCGGGGTGGACGTGGCCGCACGTCCAGATGGGCTCGGCTTCCGCGGGCGAATCGCCAAAGGCGGCGGCCCTGTAGATCAGCCGAGGCAAGGGTAAGGCGGCCGCTTCGACTCGCGTCGCCAGGACCCGGATCCTCAGCACGTGGTCACGGTAAGGGGGTCAGTAAGACCCTGTCGTCGTACAAATGAATTAATTCGCGGCGAGGCAGAGCGGTGAGACTTACGGCTGCGTCGGCAGCTGTGGTTTGCCTCACCTGGTAGCACAGACTGTGTGGGAGACTGGCGCGGCCGTGAGCTGCCCTGCCATCCACCACTCGCCACCGACGATTCGGGCGCGGCATTGGGTTGAATTGGGCACTGGCGGACGCGCCAAAGTGGTGTGGGACCGGACCTTTGCGCCGGAATGGCGCGACACGGAATCGGCCCCCTTGTCTCCATGCTGAGCTGAGCGTGCTTCACCGAATCGTCGTCATCGTGGCTGCGATCTTTGCGATTTCAGCAGTCTCGGTCGTTTACGTCGTGTCGCGAGGGATGAGTAGCCCGAGCGTGGGACTGCCCGCCTCGTCTCCAGGCGGGACCCCTACGACCGGCGCCATCGCCTGCCCTCCGACCGAGCTGAAACTTACCGGAGTATTCAACGAGTGCGCTTCGGTCGACCAAGGGCAGAGCTGTCCGGCGGGTTCGTTCAACCAGGCCCGCGTCGTTCTGCTGAATGGTGCCCAGCACAAGTTCCTGCTTTACCTGGAGGTCAACGGCGGTTACCACGGTCCGGGGACTTATCCGCTGTCGCCCTGGCCGCACGCGAGCCTGGGGGTGGCCGATGGAGTCGCGAAAGTCGCCATCCGCGAAGTCGCGACCGGCGCCCTGTGGGAGTCCTCGGCGGGTTCTCTCGATATTGAGGGGACCGAACAGTTCGGCTGGGTATACGCGGGCCTGGGCGCGAGCCCGAGCTCACCGGTCGACGTGAGCCTCAACCTCGCCGGCTGGTGGAGCTGCTCATGATCAGCGCGTCGTACGTTCACGGCTACGATCCCACAGAAGCCCAGCGGTTGCAGGATCAGGCCACCACTCTGGCCGAGCTTCTGCACTCGGACACCGCCTATCCCGATGGACACACGGTCCTGGAGGCAGGGTGTGGAGTCGGCGCGCAGACGGTCACCCTCGCGCTCCACAGTCCAGGGGCTCTCATCACGTCCGTGGACCTGTCCGAAACATCGGTCGCGGAAGCGCGCAGAGCCGTGCAGGCTGCCGGGTTGCGCAACGTTTCGGTCAGGCAGGCGGACATATTCGATCTGCCGTTTCAGCCTGGTTTTTTCGATCACGTCTTTGTCTGCTTCGTCCTGGAGCATCTGACCCGGCCGGTTGCCGCGCTGCAAGCTTTGCTGGCGGTTCTCAAGCCAGGCGGCACCATCACCGTGATCGAAGGCGACCACGGCTCGACGTACTTTTACCCAGACAGCGAGCTCGCGCGTAGGGCGATCGGCTGCCTGGTCAAGCTGCAGGCGGAGGCGGGCGGTGATGCCCTGATCGGTAGGGCGCTGCACCCGCTGCTCGGCGAAGCGGGATTTGCCGACGTGGGTGTGTCTCCACGCATGGTGTATGTCGACTCGAGCAGACCAGAACTGGCGGAGGGATTCACCAGGAGGACCTTCACGGCGATGATCGAGGCCGTGAGGCAACCCTCCATCGCAAGGGGGCTCATGAGAGAGGTGGACTTCGACAGAGGTATCGCCGACCTGGGGCCGCACCGCGGAGCTGGATGG
>JBOHUP010000453.1:0-4178 GCA_050734615.1 Candidatus Dormibacteraceae bacterium
GGATGGGTATCCCGGAGGCGACCAGCCGCCGGATGGTCTGCAGGTGAACGTCGCTTGGCACGCAAACGAGCACGGCGTCGAACCCGCCTGCGTCGAGCATCGCCTCGAGGTCCGCGTACACCTTCGCATCGGTGCCCTGGAGCGAGGCCCGCGCCGCAGTGCCAGGCTCGGCGATCGCCGTCACCCTGATCCGGTCGGACTCGGCGATGGCCCGCAGATGGTTGCGGCCCATCCTGCCCGCGCCGGCCAGCGCCAGCTTGAAGATCGCCACGGCTCAGAAGCCGCGGGCGGCCAGGTATTCGCGGTTGGCACGCTGGTCGGCGGCCGGTTTGCCGGCGCGGTCCGGCAGCACGTCCTGCTCGACGACGAGCCAACCCGAGTAGCGCGAGCGGAGCTCAGCGAGCATTCCATCAACATCCAGGTCGCCTTCGCCAAGCCTGCAGAACGCTTTGCGGCGCCAGATTTCGTTGACGTGCGCCGACTCGCGCACGATCTGGTCGACCACGGCGCGGCGGGCGTCCTTGAAGTGAACGTGGTTGATGCGATCACTCCACTCGCGCATCGCGCGCACGGGATCGCCTCCGCCGAGCAGCAGGTGGCCGGTGTCTAGGCAAAGCCCGATCGAGGTCAGCTCGAGGACCTGTTCGATCTCCCATGGAGCTTCGACGTGGGTGCCGGGCTCATGGTGGAACGCCGGCTCGTAGCCGCGGTCGCGGCAGCACGCGACGGCCATCTCGACGCCTTCGGCGAAATGCCCCCAGCCCGCGTCGTCGAAGCCGAGCGCCCGGTTTGTCGCAGCCTGTCCGGGTCGCGATCGGCGCATGTCGGAGCCCGCGTCGGCGAGCGTAGGCCGCGGCTTCATGCCCCCAGGCCCGGGTTGCACGGAGTCGAAAAGGTCAAGCAGCACGCCGAGCTCCTTCAGCGCAGGCGGCATCTTCGGAAGGTCGCTGAAGGGCAGCTCGAAAAAACCACCGGAGAGCCCAAGCCCGCGTGAGGATAGGTTTTCGGAAAGCTCGTTTCCGTGACCGAAGTATCCAAGCGGCCCGAGGTCGATGCCCGCGTAGCCCGCTCCTGATACCTCGTCCAGCACGGTTGCAGCGTCAGGCACATCGGGCAGGATTCCGACCGTCAGCTCGAACGCCCCATAGCTGACGGGAGCGTTCGCAACGATGATGCTGCCGGCCCTGGTCGAGTCAGCCGGGGCGGAACCCGCGCGCTGCTGCGTCACGAATTCTCTCGATGGGCGGCGGCAAGCGCCGGCTCTGACGGGTTCTCGCGTGGCGCGCGGCTGCGATGCACGGCGACCACGGCCTCGCACAGAGCGATGTCGTGCAGCGTGTCCCGACCGGAGGTGATCGGCTCACGGCCGCCCGTCACGCAGTTGTGAAAGTGGATGAGCTCCTCTTTGAAGCTCTCCTTGTATGACGTGGTCTCCTCCGTGCGCGAGGACGTTGGCGACTTCGCGACGCCGTCTTCGGTGATCAGCAGCGTCGGCATGCTGCGCAGGAAAGGTGAAGGAAACGAAAGTGTCACCCTGCGTTCGGGCGAGTAGAACGCAAACTCCATCGAATAGCGCGCGATGGCGGGCAGGTCCACCCAGGCCAGGATACACTGCGCGGCGCCGTACTTGAAAATGGCGGTCAGGCCGGTCTCGCGGATGTCCGCAAAATCGAGACGATCAGGCTCGCCGAGGATTCCGCGCATCGCGTTGAGCTCGTGCACCAGGCTGTCCAGCAGCACCATGTGATATGCCCAGCGCGACAGTGGGTCGGCCCCAGGGATCGCCGCGGAGATCCGTGCCTGGTTGTCCGCGGTCAGCGCCTCGACCGTCTCCTTCGGCAGCGGACTTCCGCGCTTCAACTCGTAATGCTGAATGTACGGCTCCAGGGGTGACTCGAGTGTGGTGATCCGGGCCAGCCGCAGGTCGTTCATCCGGCCCATCTCCTCGACGGCGCGCCGATAGGCAGGGTCGTAGCGCTTGTTGTAGGCAACCATGAGGGTGACTCCAGCCTTGGCGGCGGCATCGACCATGGCCTGACCCTCGGCGACCGAAAAGCACATCGGCTTTTCGACGAGCACATGAATCCCCGCCTGGGCCGCGGCCACCGCGATCGGGGCGTGGCTGCCCGACGTCAGCACCAGCACCGCGTCCAGCGGGCGGGCGAGCAGCTCCTGCCATGTGGCGAAACGCTCCTTGACGCCATAATCGCGGGCGCACGCGTCGCGCACCTCCTCCGAGAGATCGCAGAGGGCGGCGATCTCGAAGCGGTCGGACAGCTCGCGGAGGTAATGCAGGTGCATGACCTGCGCGATCAGGCCGCAGCCGATGACACCCACCTTCAGTCGCCTCGTCATCCCACTCCCCGAATTCCGGCTGGAACGTTCCACGGGAACGTATAGGAAAGGCGGGGCCGTGTCAACACCCGTCCGCGCGAGCTCACCCGCGCAGCACGGCGGCTGCCTCGCGGACCCCGGTCTCAGGGTCCACGAACGGATCTTCATGCTCGATTGCGATGGTGCGGACGGCGGTTGCCGCCACGAGCGCCGCCACGAACTCGCGCCACCAGTCCTGGCCTCGCCCTCGCCCCACCACCGCGAAGTTCCATGGCATGTCGGCGGCGGGCCTCGGCCAGCGGTGGTCGAGCAGCCCGTTGAGGGCCAGGCTAGAAGCCGAAAACGCGACGTCCTTGCCGTGGCTGTGGCCGGCCCGCGGGCCTATCGCTTCCACGACCGCGAGGGGGTCCATCCCCATCCACAGGAAATGGCTGGGGTCGATGTTGGCGGCAATCGCGTCCCCGAGCGCAGCGACCCTGCGGAAGGTCTCGACGTTGTAGACAACCGTTCCAGGATGGAGCTCGAGACAGACAAGGAGCTCCGCGTGCTCGGCGTGCGCGAAGCGGGCCAGCGCCGACCAGTACGGCTCGACCGCCGACTCCCACTGCGTCTCGTAGACGTCTTCGAGGTAGGGCAGCCAGCCGCCGCCCGCGAAATGGGGCGTGCGGTCGGAGCGCGCGCCGGCGGGGCAGCCCGCCAGCCCGATCACCCGGTCCACGCCGAGCAGTGCGGCGAGCCGGACCGCATCACGCAGGTCGGCATCGTGTTTCGCGGCGACAGCTGGATCCGGGTGCAGTGGATTGCCCCACACGTTCATGGCCGCGAGCCTTAAGCCACGGGTCGAGATCTCGCGGAGCCACGCTTTCCGCGCACCCGCGTCCTTGAGGAGGTAATGCATGTCGCAGTGGCCTGTCGGGGCATATCCGCCGGCGCCGACCTCCAGGTCTGTGACGAGCGGCGCGGCGCGCACGAGCCAGTCCATGACCTCGACCAGGGATCGATCGGCGAATGCCTCGGTCACCAATCCGAGGCGCATCTCACCGGTTGCATCTCTCACGTCCGCCTATCGTATTGCGGACCATTACTGAGCCTTTGATTCGCAGCCGCAGCGGCGGCATCATCGCCGTGCTCAGCTTTTCCACGCTGGCCACCGGTGTGGTGCAGATCTGCCTGCCGCTCGAGCTTCGAGGGCTGCATGCCAGCCCGAACGAGATCGGGCTAACCCTCTCGATGTTCGGATTCGGAATGCTCGCCTTTGAGTGGGTGTGGGGCATCGTCGCGGATCGATTCGGATATGGCGTGCCGCTGGTGGCGTCGCAGTTCCTCTATGCCGCATGCATCGTGCTGCTCGCGCGCGCCGATTCGATCATCCTGATCGCGGCCGCGTACTTCCTCGCCTCCGGCATGATGGTCGCGGTCGGGCCGATCGCCCGGTCATACCTGGGCACCGAGCTGCATGCGGGGCTTCGCGCGACCGGCCTGGCCTTGCTGACTGCGCAGTGGGTGATCGCCGAAGCGTTGGGCTCCGGCGCCGGCGGGCAGCTGATCGATCATTTCCCGATTCGCGCGGTGCTCCTGGGCACCTCGTTGCTGCCCGCGACCACCGGCCTGCTGCTCCTTCCCGTGTTCAGGGGCTACTCGCACGTCGAGCATCGCGGCCGTTGGAGCCAGGACGACTTGGATCGCATGGAGGCATCGAGAGGCGGAGCGAGCCTGGCGCGGGTTCTGGTCGTGACCGCATCGATCGTCCTGTTTTTCCAGGTGGGGATTGGAGGCGAGGTCGCGCTGTTGCCGCTGCTCGTCACGACCCACCTCGGCCTTTCCGCCGCCAGCGCCGGACTAGC
>JBOHUP010000454.1:0-3909 GCA_050734615.1 Candidatus Dormibacteraceae bacterium
AACACCTACCTGGCCAAGATGCGGCAGGGTTGGGAGGGCTCCTGGTCGTGGGACAACCGCTACACGACCGAGACGAGCCCGGCCGCCTACCTGTTCATGTTCTGGATCGTCCTCGGCCACCTTGCGGCGCTTGCCCACCTGCCGCTGATCGTCGTGTTCCACCTCGCGCGGATCGGTGCCGCGTTCGCCCTGATGGCGGGTGCGTGGCTCTTCATCGGCCACTTCATCCAGGATCGTTCGGCGCGCCGGTTCGCGTTCTTCTTCTGCGCGGTCGGTCTGGGGTTGGGCTACGTGATCCAGGCCATGGGCCAGCCGGTCATCTTCGGCCATCAGACCGACACCCTCGACTGGCGCATGCCCGAGCTCACCGCGTTCTACTCGGTGCTGGCGCTGCCTCATTTCGCATGGTCGGGTGTCTTCGCCGCCGTGGGTGTCGCATGCACTTTGAAAGCGATCGAGCGCGGCAGCTTGCGGATCGCCGTGGTGGCGGGCGCGGCGTGGCTGGGCCAGGCTTCGATCCATCCCCAGATGCCGATCCTCATGGGCGGCGCTACCGCGCTCGCGTTGATCCTGCGCCCGGCGCCCCCACGCGGATGGGTGGCGGCAGCGGTCGCATTCGCCATTCCGGCGCCCTACATCCTTTATTCGTACTTCGCGTTCGTGGGCAACCCGGAGGTGCAGCGCTGGACCTTCCACTCGAAGAACGCGCTGCCACCGGAGACGATCAGCTTCCTCTTCGCGATCGCGCCGCAGCTGCTGCTCGCACTGGTCGGCATCCCAGGGGCAATCCGGCGGCGCACCCGCGAGGACTTATTCCTGGTGGCCTGGCTCGTCCTGCTCGCCGCCATTCTGTATCTGCCCAACCCCGCCGGCGACCTGCGCCGGCGGTTCCTCGACGGCCTGTATCTGCCCCTCGTCGTGCTGGGCGCGCGCGCCCTGTATGAGGTCATCCTCCCGCGGCTGCGCAGCGCCCGCGCCCGAAGGCTCATTCCTTTCTCGTATGTGGCGTTCGCCGCCATCGGCAGCGCCTTCCTGGTGCTGGCGCCGCTGGCGGTCGCCGCGCAGGGTCAGTACACGGTGACGACCGCCGAGTACGACGGGCTGAACTGGCTCGGCAGCGAGCCACAGGGCGTGGTCCTGTCGATGCCGGGGGTCGGGCTGTACGTGCCTGCCTACAGCCCAGACACCGTGTACGTCGGTCATTACGACGAGACGTTCGACTACCTCAACAAGACGCAGATCGCGTTGAACCTGCTGACCGGCAAGGCCGACCTGGTTCAGTTCGACAAGGTCAACGACATCCGGTATGTCGTCTGGACGTCAGACCTGCCGGCCCCTCCACCGGAGAGCCTCGGCGTGGCGGCCTACGACACACCCAATTTCAAGATATGGAAGTTGTTCTGACGAATATCACCGCCACGGAGTCCTGATACACGAGCTTCCAGTCGGGCTGGGTGGCGAGCACGTTGGCCAGCGCCTCGCCGCGGTTGTACACGATGTAATCGACCTTCCACTGGTCGAGGACCTGCTTCCAGTCCGGTCTCAGGGTCTGCACGTCCTCGTACTGGTTGAGCAGCGGGTCGCCCATCAACGCGGCCTCGCCGAAGATGAACACCTTTCGGTTGGGCTGCGGATAGAACCGATCCGCCAGGTATCCGCCCCAACCGTACTGGTTGTACATGCGGGTGCCGACGTCAGGATGGGCGGCGAGCCAGTCGGCAGCTCCGATGGGATAGCTGGAGGCGTCGAGGCTCCGCTGCGCGGCGGGACTGATCGAACTCGAGATGTGCAGGGCGGTGGCGCCGGCGATGACCAGAAGCACGATCGTCGTCGTGACGGCGAGGATCGGTTGCGGCGGGGGCAGCGTGAGGCTCCACTTCCGGGCGCTCGCGACGTCCTTCCAGACCCCGGCATATGTGTTGATCAGCACCGGAGTCGTCGCGGCCACGAAGAGCGCGACATTGCGGACAGATTGCAGCGCGAGGCCCAGGGCCAGTGCGGTGAGCAGGAACTCGTAGAGGGTCGGGCGGCGGAGGGCGAAACCGGCGATGAGCAGGAAGACCATGGCTTCGAACGGTCTCAGGTAGGCCTGGTGAAAGTCAGGCGAGAACCATTCGACGATGAGCTTTTGCTGCGCGACGCTGCCCTCCGTCTCGAACGGGTACGGATACAGGCTCAGGAAGTGCGGCGTGGCGGCGACGGCGACCGCGGAGGCCGCCGAGATGATCACGAGGAAACGGACGTGCATGCGGTGCGCGGGGTTGGAGCGATCCCAGGCCCAGGCGATCAGCTCGGCCGCCAGGGCGACGCCCAGCCAGACGAAGCCGATGACCCAGCCCCCGTGGAGGTTCGCCCACAGGATCATGACCAGCGGGAAGTACGTCAGGGCACGGCTCCGTCCGCTCAGGTAGCCCTGCACCCAGTAGAGCTGGAGGCAGCTGAGCGCGAAGGTGATCATCTGCGCTCGAGGTCCCCAAATCGGTGACCCGGCGATTGCGCCGATCGCAAGCCCGGTGCCCACGATGACGAACGGTTGCCGCCGCACCTGGCGGTACATGAGCCAGAAGCCGGCCCAGGTGATGGCGCCGAAAGCGATGCACAGGACCACGAGCCCGGCGTTGCTGTAGGTCAGCCACATCAGGATCTCGGTGAGGTATTCGTGGTCCGTCCAGACGTGGCCCGGCACGGTGAAAGTGAAGATGTCGGTCGACGGCAGGCGTCCGTTCTCCACCATCCAGCGTCCGATCCGGAGGTGCCACCAGAAGTCGGGGTCCTGCTCGCCGGACACGAACAGCGACACGATGACGATCAGGACACCGCCCACCAGCAGCGTCCGCGCGCTCAGGCGCTCAGCCAGCCGCCATCGCGCCACGTTTATTTGCCGGCTCTCAGCGGATTCGGGAAATAGCGCGGCACCTGCCGCGCGTAGCCGGGGTAGTCATGCGGGAATGCCCGCCCGAGCACGCCCTCCTCCCAGCGCATGCGGAGGAGCTCGCAGCCGACGAAATAGACGATGGCCAGGGCGCCAAGCCAACCCGCGGTGGCGAGGTTCACGCCGATCGCCGTGGCGATCTCGCCCAGATAGACGGGATGCCGGCTCAGCGCGTACGGCCCGCCCGTGACGAGGCGGCGCGCCTCGGGGATGATCGAGAACGACCGGCGCAGGTAGGCGAGGCCCCACACGGAGTAGGCGAGCCCAGCTGTCGCCAGCAGGTCGCCGGCCAGCACCAGCTCATCCCGGCGGGCGCCGCCCGGCAGAAAGCTCGCCCCGATGGCCGAAAACGTGCCCGTGAAGGCGATGAAGACGACGGCCACGCGGTGGTCGGTGCCGCGCCTGGGCAGCCGCGTCGAATAGAGGACGACCAGCATCGTGAAGTAAGCGAGCGCCAGCATCTGCTGGAGGACGAACAGGTAGTCGCTCGGGTGCTTGACCGAACTCAGGCCGGTCCACAAGAAGATGAGCTGCCTGGCGAGGAAGAGGCTGAAGAAGAGGGCGGGGATGAGGCGGCTGAAAACCAGGTCCCGCCAGTAGGCCCCTGAGCGCCGTGGCAAGTGCTCTGCGACGCCGGAGGAGGCCATCCGGGGCCAAACGGTATCAAGTGGAACGACCCGGATGGCCGTCTGAGCCGTTTTGCTTAATGAATTGACCAAGGTGGGGCCGTTTGCGTAGCATCCTCGCCGCACGGCGCAGGGACCCCGCAAGAACCGGGCCAAGCCGCCGTCAAGCAAAGCAGAAAGCTGCAATCCAGGAAAAAGGAGGTGAATGCAGATGTTGAACCTTTACATGAAACTTCGGAGCCTTACGACCCGTCAGGAAGGGCAGGGCATGGTTGAGTACGCCCTGATCCTCGTCCTCGTTTCAATCGTGGTCATCGTCATCCTTCTTACGATGGGTAACCAGATCAAGAA
>JBOHUP010000455.1:0-1909 GCA_050734615.1 Candidatus Dormibacteraceae bacterium
GTCTTCGACAGCCCGGTGACCGCGCCTCGCAGCGAGTTGGAGAGCACGAGATTGGGGATGGGCTGCCGGACCGAGATCGACGTGATGAAGACCACGCGCCCCTGTTCCGACTTCTTCAAGTAAGGCAGCGCGGCGTGCAGCAGCCTCACGGCGCTCATCAGCGTCAGCTGAAACGCGGCGTCCCAGGCGTCGATGCTGGTGCTCTGGAAGGTGCCTGGCGGCGGTCCGCCGGCGTTGACGACCACCACGTCAAGGCCGCCCAGCGCAGCGGCGGCTTTCTCGACCAGCGCTTCAGGCTGCCCGGCGACCGACACGTCCGCCGCGGCCCAGCCGGCCGCGCCGATGGCCCGGGCGGTGGCTTCTATCGCCACCGGTTCGCGCGACGAGATGTAAACGCGCGCACCCTCGAGGGCCAATGCCTCAGCGCACGCACGACCGAGCCCTTTGCTCGCCGCGGTGATCAGGGCACGCCGGTCCTTGAGCCCGAGATCCATCGCCACCATTGTCGCTCCGGCGCCGTGCCTCCAAGCGCCGAAGGTGAAGCGCATGTACATCGAACCCGAGCTGCGCGGGCGCCGCATCGCCAAAAAGTTCCACGACCACCTCGTCCGTCCAGGCGGTGGTGTCGTCAGCCGGTGGTCGAGACGTACCACTCCGTCACGTACTGGAACCTGTCCGACGGCTCGATGGCCTTGTTCATGCGCACGCCGTGCACCCGCTGGGACACGCCGTAGTCATAGCGCCCCGAATAGAGAAAGATCGCCGGCGCCGCCTGGGCCACCAGGGTCTGAAAGTCGATGTAGGCGGCCAGCCGAGACGCCGGGTCCAGCGCGGCACGGCCGTCTTCGAGGTCTTTGTCGATCAGTCCCCAACCCCGCTGGTAAGCGAAGTTCAGGGCGCCGTGGTCGGCGCCCGAATGCCACAGTGAGTACTGGTCTGGGTCGGATCCGACGTCGAACGCCACCAGCGCCATCTGGAAGTTGTGGCCGATCAGGTACTTCTGCACCAGCAGCGACGCCGGCACCGGATTGACGTCGACCTCGACACCGAGCCCCAGCAACTGCTGCGCGAGCGCGTCCGCGATCTGCCGGCTGGGATATGAGTCGGCCACGACAAGGCTCACCTTGAACTGTGTGGCGTTCTTGGCACGCAGCTTGGCGCCCGGCTGGGTGGTCCAGCCCGCCCCGTCGAGCGCCTTGGCCGCAGCGACCTGGTCGAAGCGATTGAGGTTGGCCGCCGCGACCGAGTAGGCCCAGTCCGCCGTCGGGATGGGCGTCGGGTCCGGGTCGCCTTTGCCGGCGAGCACCTGGTCGATGATGCTCTGGCGGTCCACGGCCTGGGCGAGGGCGAGGCGCACCTTGACGTCGCTGAAGAACGGCTTGCCGGCCCCCTCCGGGTTCATGGCCACGAAGGAGTTGGTGAACATCCGCGCGTCGAGAACCGCGAGATCGGTGCGGCCTTGCAGCGCATCGACCTCCTGGGGTTCGAGCCCGCCGACAAGGTCCGCCGCTCCCGAAAGCACGGCACGAATCGCCATCTGCGGGTCGGACGCCGGATACGTGCGCAGCACGAGATGGTCGAGGTAGGGCTGCGGATTCGCGAACTGGTTGCGGTCGAGCGTGATCGCGAGCTTGCTGACCGCCGAGACCCTGAAAGGTCCGGTGCCGAAGGCGCGCACGCCGCTGTAGGGGCTTTCGGCGATCTGCGCCGGCGCCATGCCGGCAAAGATGTGCTTGGGGATGATCCCGATCCGCAGCGCGAGAGGAAACGAGGCACTGGGAGCCTTCAGCGCGAACACGACCTGCTTCGGGCCTCCGGCCGCAATGCCGACGTCTCGCCAGAACTCCGCTCCGGGCTGCTGGTACTCCTGGTCCTGCAGCACGTGATACGTGAACAGCACGTCGTCGGC
>JBOHUP010000456.1:0-2703 GCA_050734615.1 Candidatus Dormibacteraceae bacterium
GCGGCCGCGGCGTCATACATGTGCCCCGGATCCGTCAGGTAGGCCCGCGCCCCCTCCCACATTCCCTCCGCGTCGGGGCGTCGCGGAACGAGCGCCGAAAGGATTACCAGCCTGGCCCAGAACGCAGCCGCGACGATCCAGTAAAGAATGGGGCGCGACAGGACGTCGGCGGCGGCCAGTCTCAGACGGTGGAGCAACTTATTCGGTCGGAGGTCGGACGCGGCCGCGAGCGCCGTTGCGGGAAAGCCAGCTGGTGTCTTTCAAGAAGTCGATGAAGGCGAGCACGGAAGCAGGCAGCTTGCGGCGGCGCAGGTAGACGATGTGCCAGTCGCGCTGGATGGGAAATCCACGCACGTTCAGCTCGACCAGGCGGCCGCCCGACAGCTCGAGCGCGCACGCATAGCGCGAAAGAACCGCGAGACCGAGTCCCGATTCGACAGCATGCTTGATCGCGCCGTTCGAGCCGAGCTCCATCGCCACGGTCAGCCGCGCGCCGGCTTTGCGCGCCGCCTTCTCCAGCGACCACCGACTCCCCGATGCCGCCTCGCGCATGACGAACGGCTCGCTCGCCAGGTCCTTCAACGTAAGCCCGCGCTTCCCCGCCAGGGCATGCCCCGCGGGCGCGACGACCACGAGCTCGTCGGTGATGAACGGCTGTACCGCAAGCTCGGGGTCCTTCAGCGCGGGGCCGACGACCGCGAGGTCGAGCTCGCTGCGCAGCACCATGTCCTGCACGTTGGCGCGGGTGCCGATCTCGAGCGAGATGACCAGTCCTGGATGCAGCTTCTTGAAAGCGCCGAGTGCCGCCGGAAGGAGATACACGCCGACCGTCGTGCTGGCTCCGACTCGCAGGCTGCCGCGCTTGATGCCGCGCATCTCGTCGAGCACGAGGGCAGCCTCATCGAGCACGTCGATCGCGCGACGCGCATAGCCGTAGAGCACGGCGCCCGCCTCGGTCAGCTCAACACGCTTGCCGAGCCGGTCCAGCAGTGGCTGGCCGAGGGTCTCTTCGAGCTCTTTGACCTGGTACGAGACCGAGGGCTGGCTGAGTCGCAGGTTCTGTGCCGCGAGGCTGAAGCTCTTGAGGTCGGCCACTGCTTTGAAGGTCCGCAGTTGACGCAGCGTGGCGGTTCGGTCGAGGTCCAGCTCGGAGCGGATACGCTCGGGCACGAGCCTACGATATGCGGTATGGCCTCCCGCAAACCTAAATCACTGACCGCCGTGCGCAGGACAACCGCAAGCCTCGAAGGAGTGGAAGCGCCCCAGCGATCCGCGACGACGGTTTCCGAGCAAAAGATCAATCTGTACCGCAAGCGCCGCTACCAGGCGCTGCACGCCGAAACCGAAGCGGCCAACAAGCGGCGCGCGGCGGGGAAGGCAACGGCGCGCGATCGCATCGAGATGCTGCTCGACGACGGCTCCTTCGTCGAACTCGACCTCTTCGCAGCTCACCGCGCTTATGGCTTCGGGATGGAGGACCGCAGGATCTCGGGCGATGGCGTCGTCGCGGGATTCGGCGAGATCGACGGGCGGCCGGTCGCGGTCTATGCGTATGACGCAACTGTTTTCGGCGGCTCCCTGGGCGAGGTCACCGCGGAGAAGATCGTCAAGGTGCAGGAGCTCGCCCTGCGCAACCGCGTACCGATCATCGGCATCAACGACTCAGGCGGTGCTCGCATCCAGGAGGGCGTGGTCGCCCTCGCCGGTTATGCGGACATCTTTCTGCGCAACGTTCGATCGTCGGGCGTGATCCCGCAGATCAGCATCATCGCGGGACCGTGCACGGGCGGCGCTGTCTACTCGCCGGCCATCACCGACTTCATCTTCATCGTGGCGGGACAGGGCTACATGTTCATCACAGGGCCGGAGGTGATCCGAGTCGTGACCGGCGAGGCGGTGTCCTTTGACGAGCTCGGTGGCGGCGAGGTGCACAACGCGACGTCCGGCGTCGCGCATTTCCTGCCTCGGTCGGAGCAGGCGTGCGCCGATGGCGTCCGCAAGCTGCTCTCGTACCTGCCCTCGTCGAACGGTGAGCGGCCGCCGTTCGTCCCGACGACGGACGACCTGGAGCGCGCGGACCCGGAGCTGCAGACGATCGTCCCGGAGTCACCGAACAAGCCTTACGACATGCGGGAGCTCGTTTCGCGCGTGCTTGACGGCCGCGAGTTCTTCGAGGTCCAGCCGTTCTTCGCGCCGAACATCATCGTCGGCCTCGGCAGGCTGGGCGGCCACGTGGCCGGCATCGTCGGCAATCAGCCCAAGGTGCTGGCCGGAGCCATCGATATCAACGCCTCGGTCAAGGCCGCGAGGTTCATCCGGTTCTGCGATGCGTTCGGAATCCCGATCATCTCCTTCGTCGACGTGCCCGGATATCTGCCCGGACGCGACCAGGAGCACGGCGGCATCATCCGACACGGCGCCAAGCTGCTTTATGCGTATGCCGAGGCCACCGTGCCGAAGCTCACCGTGATCACGCGCAAGGACTACGGCGGCGCTTACTGCGTCATGTCGCCCAAGCAGATGGGCGCTGACCTGAATCTGGCGTGGCCAACGGCGGAGATCGCGGTCATGGGACCCGACGCGGCGGTCAACATCGTCTACAAGCGCGAGCTCGCTGGCGCGGCGGACCCGGACGCGCGGCGGCAGCAGCTGGTGGCCGAGTACACCACGCGGTTTGCGAATCCCTACGTGGCCGCCGAGCGC
>JBOHUP010000457.1:0-2504 GCA_050734615.1 Candidatus Dormibacteraceae bacterium
TCGACTCTGGCTGATTCAACGGATGGACGAAGCCAGGATGGGGAATCGGCGCGTTGAACATTCGTGGAGGTCCGGCAGGCGGCCTTGTGGATCGTGCTTCTCTTCGGCGGCCAGGCCACCGACACCCTCACCACTCAGCTCGACAGCGCACGCGGTGCGCTGGAGGCGATGCCCATGAGCGCTCAGCTGCTGGATCTCGGCGGGATCGCGCTGTTCTGGGGCGCCAAATGCCTGTTGGTGGCCGCGGCGGCGACGGCTCTGCTCCTGGCCGCGCGGTGGGTTCGGCCGGACCGCCGGGTGTCCCGAATCACCTACCGCATGGCCCTGTTCTCCGTGCAGGCGGCCACCGTCGGGCTCGCGTGGGTTTCCGTCAGCAACGTGATGCTGCTGAAGTCTCTCCCGAGCTGAAGCCTCAGCGCCTCACGCGGTCGGCTTCAGCGACTTGTCGTGGCGGCGCCAGGCCCGCAGGCAGCTTTCGCATGTGCAGCCTGGTCCTTCCACGATCGATCGCGAGCGTCGCGATCGACGGATCCGCTTCAACAACGATGCAAGAACTGTGGTGCGACGTAGTGGTGTCATGTTGCCTCCGTGGGTGCAGTACTGAAAAGAATAACGAGGCGACCTGCAATTCCTTGCATTGAGCGGCGCGGCGGGGGTCGGATGGGTTGATTGTCGAGCTTGGGCCGGATGTATAGACGAATAATCGTATATTCGCCTATACTTCTTCCGCAATGGCGATCTATGCCGTGCCCCCCAAGTCACCCGTGCTCCTCCGTCGCCTCAGTGAGCTCGATGACCTGCGGCGTTATCTGGCGCAAAACCTGGGCGATGCCGCGCAGCCGTGGACCGGCGCCCTGCGGCGCCTTGCGGCCGCGGAAGTCACCGTCGGCTCGACGTCGATCGAGGGCTATGGGGCCAGCCTGGAAGACACTGTCGAGATCCTGGCCGGGCGCCACCCGGCCGGCACCTCCGGCGAGACCCAGCGGATCATCGCCGCCTACGCCCAGGCGATGGACCGGGTCGCCGTGCTGGCCGACGACCGCCGGTTCGACTGGTCGGCCCAGACCATCCTCGACCTGCACTTCCTGGTCTGTCACCCGCAGCCGGAGGCCGGTGCCGGGCGGCTTCGCGATGCCCCGCTGATAGTGACCCGAGGCCTCGGCCGCGACCCGTATCGCCCGCCGGCGCCGGCGGAGGTGCGCGCTCTGGTCGGCGAAACGGTGACCTGGCTGCAGTCAGGCGACCTAAGCCGTCATCCGGTGGTGCGGGCCGCCATGGCCCACCTCAACCTGGTCTCCGTCCACCCGTTTCGCGACGGCAACGGGCGGCTGGCGCGGGTCGTGCAATCCCTGGTCCTGGCCAAAGAGGGCCTGCTCCGGCCGGAGCTCGTGTCCATCGAGCCGTACCTCGGCAGGCACACGCGCGAGTACTACGCGGTCCTCGAGGAAGTCCAGGGCCGGACGTTCGATCCGCATCGCGACGTGTCCGCGTGGATTGAGTTCTGCGTCGAAGCCCACGTTTTCGAGGCGCGGGAGCGCAAGCACTGGTTGGAGGTCGCCTACTCGCGCCACGATTTCTGCGAGCAGCTCGCGCGCGAGCAAAGCTATCCGGAACGTTTTGTGATCGCGCTCGACCAGGTGTTGCTGGGTCTGCCGGTGACGAATGCCGACTATCGGCGGGAGGTCGACGTCGCCAGCCCGACCGCCGCGCAGGACCTGCAGCGGTTGCGCCGCGAAGGCTGGCTCGAACAGGAGGGCGGCGGCCGCTCTGTGCGCTATGTGGCGAGCAGGAAGCTACAGGAGCGTTGGTCTGGCTCTGCCGGTTAAGACCACTGTGTGGTGGCCAGGCACTCAGTCAGACTCGTGGACATGATCGCCGGCGCGGAGCGGGTGCTGCGGGATGTCTTCGGACTGGAAGCGTTCCGGCCTGGGCAGGCGGACGTGGTAGCGGCGATGCTCGCCGGCCGGGACGTCCTGTCGGTCGCGCCCACCGGATCAGGCAAGAGCATCAGCTACTGGGTGCCGGCCGTGGTCGAGGGCGGACTGACGCTTGTCGTCTCGCCCCTGATCGCACTCATGAAAGACCAGGTCGACCGGCTGACCGAGCGCGGCGTTCTGGCCACGTTCATCAACTCGTCGGTCGAGCGCGCCGAGCAGAGCGAACGGCTGCGGCGCGCAGTGCACGGCGACTATCGACTGCTCTTCGTGGCGCCGGAGCGGCTCGGCCGCCCAGGGTTCATGGCCGCGCTCGGGGACCTTGGCGTCCAGCGAGTCGTCGTCGACGAGGCGCACTGCATCTCGACTTGGGGCCACGACTTCCGGCCTGACTACCGTCTGCTGGCCGCAGCGATCGCGGCCTGCGGGCGGCCTCCGGTGGCGGGATTCACCGCGACCGCGACGCCGCAGGTCCGGGCCGACATCGCCGGCAGCCTGGAGCTGCGAGACCCGTTCGTATCTGTCAGCGGATTCAACCGCCCGAGCCTTGTGCTTTCGGTCATGCGCTGC
>JBOHUP010000458.1:0-4951 GCA_050734615.1 Candidatus Dormibacteraceae bacterium
TCGGCCTTGCTGTCGCCGACCTCGTTGGTCGTCGCCGACAGTACCAGCGCGCCGGACTGAGCTTTGACCCGAATGACATTGGCGCTGTCGCGCGCGAAAAGCGAGACGGCCCTTACCGTCTGCATGAGCTCGCTGGTGCTGACCCTCACCTTGGTCGAGCTCTTGCTGGGGATAACCTGTGCGTAGTTGGGATACTTGCCGTCGATCAGGCGGGAGGTCAGCTCCGAAGTGCCGGCCCTGAAGAACACCTGGTTGCGAGCTTTCGAGATGATGATCTCGACTTTCCCCGGCTCGCCTTTCAGCACCCGCGAGAGCTCGGCTAGAGCGCGAGCCGGCACGATGAGGCTGGCCTCGAGGTCGGAGGACCCGGCCGCCGCGAGCTTGCGCACGGCCAACCGGTGGCCGTCGGTCGCCGCCAGCGTCAGGCTGCCACCCTGCACCTGGATGAGCACGCCGGTGAGCACCGGGCGGGCCTCGTCTGTCGAGGCGGCCATCTGCGTTTGCTCGACTGCGCTGACCAGGTCGTCCAGGGCCACCTCGAGCCGGTCGCCGTCGTCGGGTCGAGGACCCGGCGGGAACTCCTCGGCTTCGATGCACTTGACATGGGTGTCGAATCGTGCGCACCGCAGCGCCAGGGATTGGGTTGACGGGTCGAGCGTCATCTCCAGGTCCTGGTCGGGCAGAGTGCCGACGAAATCTGTCAAAAGGCGAGCCGGCGCTGTGGTGGCGCCCTCCATGGCGACCTCTGCGGGGACGAGCTTGCGGATTCCGATCTCGAGGTTGGTCGCGGTCAGAGCGAGGCCATCAGCAGTGGTCTCGATGAGGATGTTGTTGAGGATGGGCAACGTCGTGCGGCTGGAGATGGCGCGAGACACCACCTGAAGAGCCTGGCCTAAAACGGCCGGCCGGCACGTCACCTTCATCTGAGCTGCGAGAACTTTGGCATTCAAGACACTTGTCCCCCGTTGAAATAGTTTTTCTTGATTGAACTTATCCGTATCCGATAACAGTAAGCGCTGTGCGGACTGTGGATGTCGAGATCATTTACAGATCGATCCCAACCGTGGAAAAGGCTTGGGCAACCATGCCGATTGAAGAGGCGGCCTGTTGACGCTATGGGGAGGGAATGGGTGGGATGACATCTTCCGACCCGCATCCAAAGGCCTTCCGGACAAAGTGTGGAAAGCGCTGTCACTGGACGTACAGCCGCTCGCGGATGGCCTGCACCTCGTAACGAAGACGCTCGTCTTCCTTGAGCTCGTTGGCGATCTTTTCAATCGAGTGCAGCGCAGTGGTGTGGTCGCGACCACCAAAAGCTTTGCCGATGGCCGGCAGTGACGACGGAGTTTCCTCACGAACCAGGAACATGGCGACCTGACGAGGAAAGACGATGTGTTTGTCGCGCCTCTTGCCTTTCATATCCTCGAGGGTGACGTTGTAGTAGTCGGCGACCAGCGATTGAATTCGCTCGACGTTGATCGGTTTGCGCGTGCTTGCCGGGATGATGTCGGCGAGCAGGCGGGCCGCTTCCTCTTCGTCGACCTGGCGCTGGTGGACGGCGGCAAACGCCTGCACCCTGGTCAGGGCTCCTTCGAGCTCGCGGATGTTGCGCTGCACCTTGTGGGCGATGAAGTTGAGGACCTCTTCAGGGATGAGCCCGCTGTTCCCGCCCAGCTTGGAGTGAAGGATGGCGAGCCTCGTCTCGAAGTCCGGGGACTGGATGTCGGCGATGAGACCCCATTCGAAACGCGATCGCAGGCGATCTTCGAGCGTCGGAATCTCCTTGGGCGGCCGGTCGCTCGAGATGACGATCTGCTTGTTGATCTCGTGCAGCGCATTGAAGGTGTGAAAGAACTCTTCCTTGGTGCGGTCCTTGCCCGCGAGGAACTGCACGTCGTCGATCAGCAGCACGTCTACGGTGCGGTATTTGTGGCGAAACTCACCCATGCGCGCGGTCGCGATAGAGCTGATCACCTCGTTGGTGAACTGTTCCGATGTGAGGTACACGACGCGCTTTCGCGGGAACCGGTCATGGACCTCGTGGCCGATGGCATGCATCAGATGCGTCTTGCCCAGGCCCACGCCTCCATATAGGAAAAGCGGGTTGTAGCTGTCACCTGGCGCTTCCGCCACCGCCTTCGCCGCGGCATGCGCGAACTGCGAGTTGTGACCGACGACGAATGATGAAAACCGAAAACGAGCATTCAGCTCTGACGGAGGAATGGCCGGGGTGTCGGCAACTGGCTCAACGACGGTGTCGTGACCGTTCTCGCCGCCATGGTCGCCGTTGCCATTGCCATCGAAAGGCGAAAGTGCCGGACGGTGCCCGGTCGCCGAGATGACGAAATCGATGTCGACCTCCGAGCCTGTCACCGCTTGCAGCGTTTCCTGGATCAGCCCGGCGAAGCGGTCTTCGAGCCAGTCCTTGGCGAGCTTGCTGGGGACGCCGATGCGGAAAGTTCCTCCGTCCGCCGAGACGACCGACGTGTTCTTGAGCCACATGTCGTAGGTGCGCTTCGCCAGCTGGAACCGCAGCTCCTCCTGCACCTGAGACCAGATCTGGTCCTGATTCACTCGACTGCCTCCTTACTTGGCCAAGCCAGGAGGCGTGTGGACGGCTCGGACCGGCCTGGGGACGACCGCCTCTCCCGCTCTGCAAATCCTGTGGACAACCTCGGCTCAAATCCTGTCTCGGCTAGACCTGCTTGGTCGGTCGCCGGCCGGCGCTGAACCGCGCCGAGGGCGACCGCAGGCTTCCACCGAAGCTCTGCAACCATGAGCTCCGCCTCCTTGAGTACCTGTGGAAAAGAGCGGACCGGATTTCCACAGGCTGGCGAGGCCGGCCTGTCCGAAACCCACTATCCGGTCGATCCCGAAACATGGAAGCGGTGATGTACGTTACAGTGCTATTAGTGCGGTGGTGTTAGCGTGACCGGGCCACGCGATCTGTACTGGCCGTGGAACCCTGCACCTGGCTAGGCTGCTTCCGGCCGGGCAGTGTAGCACCGGCCTGTGGATACCGCAAGGCCCGCAGCGCACATGATTAAGTTATAGAGCGGGTATCCAATTCTCAGCTTCCCTGCTCGGGTACACTACCGCGATCAAACGTACATTCCAACCCAAGAAGAGATACCGCAAGCGCGTGCATGGCTTTCTGCTGCGCATGAGCGCGCGCGGTGGCACGCGAGTGGTGCAAAACCGGCGCCGAAAGGGTCGCAAGCGGCTGAGTAGCTAAGCCGCCTCCGCGCTGTGAAAAAGCGCTACCGGCTCAGGAAGCAGGGTGACTTCCAGGGGGCGTTGAACGGCAAGCGGTTTTACAGCGGACGTGCCATCGTCGCCTTTGCCGTGCCTCGCGAACAGGCCGACGGCCGGGTCGGCGTCACCGTAAGCCGGGCGATCAGGTCTTCGATCGACCGCAACCGCGCGCGCCGGCGGCTCAGAGAGGTGTCGCGCCTGGAGCTCTTCGGCGTTGATTCGCCGCTGCACGAGGTGGGAATACGATATGACGTGGTCCTCATCGCCCGCCCGGCGGCGCTCGACGTGTCGTTTGCCGAGCTGAAGGCGGAGGCTTCGCTGGCCGCGCTCAGGCTGGCCAGGCTGAACTCATGACGAGGGTGTTTCTGACGCTGATCCATGGCTACCAGATGTCCTTCTCCAAGCTGCTTCCGCCTTCATGCCGCTTTTACCCTTCGTGCTCGCATTACACATATGAGGCGGTCGAGCGCTACGGATGGCTCAAAGGAGGCTGGATGGGTGCGACCCGGATCGCGCGCTGCCACCCGTTCGCCAAGGGCGGCTACGATCCTGTTCCCTGACCGGCTTTCGCCGGCCTGTGACCACGGGAGAGCCCTGACGTCCCCTTGATCTTCCTTTCCTCTTTGAGCTCGTTCTTCGACGTCTTCAAGCCCATCAAGCAGGCCTGGGACCTCGTGTTCGTCCAAAACCTCACCAATGCCCTGGCCTTCATCTATGCGCACTTCCAGGGGGTCCCGCTGCTGCAGACGATCGGCGCCTACGGCATGGCCATCATCGTCCTGACGATCATCATCCGCGTCCTCCTCGCGCCGCTCCAGCAGTTCCAGCTGGTGACCCAGCGAAAGTCGATGACGGAGCAGCGCAAGCTCGCCCCGCAGGTCGCCGAGCTGCGCAAGAAGTACAAGAAGGATCCCCAGAAGCTGAACGCCGAGATGATGAAGATGTACAAGGAGCACGGGGTCAACCCGCTCGCCGGAATGATCGGCTGCCTTCCCCTGGTCATCCAGATGCCGATCCTGACGGCCCTCTACTACGTGTTCACCGGCTTTGCCCGTTCCCACCAGCACGTCCTCTTGCACTTCTTGTTCATCCCCAATGTCAACGACAACCCGAATCACCACCTGATGTTCGCCGGCCTTCCGATCCCCCAGCTCGCATACCTGGTCTTCCCGCTGCTGGCGGCGTTGACCACGCTGGTGCAGTCGCGGATGCTGCAGATGCCGGCGCCGGTCAACCCGACGGACCAGGAGGCCCAGACCCAGCAGATGCAGAAGACCATGGTCTGGCTGTCGCCGCTGATGATCGGCTACTTCGCCCTCAACGTCCCCGCCGGGCTGGGCCTCTACTGGTTCTTCGGGAACTGCGTCAGTATCATTCAGCAGAGCTTCGTCGTCGGGTGGGGAAACGTGTTGCCGGCGCGGTTCAGGGCTGCAACGGCGGGTGCACCATCTCTGCCGCCCAAGAACAGGCCGATAACCGGCGGCAAGAACGGCCCTCCAAGCGGACCCAGGAGTGGCCCCAAGAACGGCCCGGCGACGGGTCCCAAAAATGGACCGACGAATGGCTCCAAACCGAAGAAGCCGAACAGATGAGGGCAAGGAGGGAGCGGGGATGACAGCAGCTGAAGGGCGCGGCCGCACGCTTGACGAGGCGGTCGACGCCGCGTTGATCGAGTTGAAAGAGAGCCGCCGAAACG
>JBOHUP010000459.1:0-8411 GCA_050734615.1 Candidatus Dormibacteraceae bacterium
GACGGTGTGGATGGCGCCGGCGGTGCTGGCCATCAATGTCGTCGTTTTCCTGATGTCCGGCGTGGCGTACGGGGTCCGATTCTGGACCGAAGTGCCTCTGGGATTGCCTGGAGCCGAATCGATCAGGGTGCCGCAGGACCAGGCGGTGCAGCTTCGGGGACTGGTTGCCGCGATCGACCGCCAGTGTTCCACGTTTGTCACGTTGCCGGGAATGGACAGCTTCTACCTGTGGACGGCACAGGAGCCACCGACTTCGCTGCGGGTGGGACCGTGGTGGCTCAATTTCGTCGCCGGCATCGATCCATCCACGCTCAGAGACCTGGAGGGCCGGCCACGCCTGTGCGCAGTCAAGAGCCGGGCGATCGTCGACTACTGGTTGCAGGGCCGGCCGCTCCCCCAAGATCCGCTTATCAGCTTCATCGATCTGGGGTTCGTGGACAGCGGAACCTATGGTGCCTGCGAACTTTTGGTACGCACATGAGGGTCGCTCAATCGACGTGGTCGTCGATGCGAGCGCTCCTGGCCTGAGTGGCCGATCACCTGTGGACGGCGCCAAGCCTTTCATGCGGCTCAACGATGAAGGGCACCTTGATGTGCTTCATCCCTGGCTCGAGGCCTAGCAGCAGGACCCACACCGGCTCCCAGACGAGCATTGGAACAGGAAGTCCGATGGCGATGAACTGGGCGGCCCCGATGCCCGCCAGCAGCCAGAATCGCTGAGGCACGCTGGGTTGGGAGCGCAGGACAATCCATGCCGCCAAGACCAGGATCGCGATGTCATCCTCGTGGAGGTAGGTCGCTGACATTGTGGTGCCGACCAGCCCGAGCGCGAAGACCAGGTCTAAGCGGTCGCGGCGATACCAGGCCAGTCCAAGCGCGGTGAGCCCGAGAGCGATCTCGACGCCAGTGGCCACCAGTCCGTGACCGAAGACGAACGAATAGGTCAGAGGTGCATTGATTGGATCGGCTCTGACGACCGACAGACCGTTGAGCCAGCTCGCGATGCCGCTTGATCCCAAAGAGGCGGCCGAGGCGACGGCGATGAGGGCCCCGGTCACGGCGAACGCGGCTGCGGGCCGCCAACGTCCGCTGATGAGCAGGGCCACGGGAAGCAGCAGACAGTCTTGAGGCTTGAGGCAGAAAGCCAGCGCGAGCACCGCGCCTGCCGCCACCCAGCGATCGCGCTCCAGCAGCCACCACGAGACGGCGAGCATGGCGAGGGTCGCGGCGGTCCATTGGCCGAGCCAGAACTCATAATGCACCGGCCACAGTCCGAGCGAGATGAGCACCAGCGTGATTCGGACGATCAGCGTTCCGGGGCACAACAGCCATCCAGCGGCCACGAACGCCCCAAGGCTGATCAGCGTCCAGACCAGGTAGCCCGTTGGAATCGAGAGCGCTGTCAGCGGCACGGTCATCCAGGCCGCCGGTGGCGGGCTGACAAACAGATGCATCGAATCGATGGGACCCAGCCCAACCGAAGCCGCTCTCTGCAGCCCTATGTCATAGATATGCGACCAACCATGGGACAGTCCGATGCGCGCCGCAACGGCATGGAGGCGGAAGTCTTCGGCATTCGGGTTGGACGTGAAATGATCGATCCAGCGAGCGACTCCGAAGGCGACTACGATCGCCGCCGCCAGGGCGGAGGCGGCGAGCCAGATAGGTGGCCGGCGCTGCTGCAACGCGATGGCGGCCGGACGCATGAGGGCCACATTCTCCGCCCTTGGATGTCGAATTCAGCTCAGTAGACGGGCGACTCCACTGTCACGGCTTCGAGCCATTTGCGGCACGAGGTGAGGAACCGCGCCGCCTGCAGCCCATCCAGGACACGGTGGTCGAAGGAAAAGCAGAGGTACATCATGGGCTTGATCCCGATCATGCCGTCGATCGCCACCGGGCGCTCGACGATGGCCTCCATGGTCATGATGCCGGCCTGGCCCGGGTTGATCACCGAGTAGCTGAAGAGCGTCCCGAACGTGCCCGAGTTGTTCACCGTGAACGTTCCGCCGGACAGGTCGTCGGCCTTGAGCTGCTTGTTGCGGGCGCGAGTCGCGAGGTCGTTGACGGCTCGCGCGAGGCCGGCGATCGAAAGGCCGTCGGCGCGGCGGATCACCGGGACGACGAGCGTGTCCTCGAGCCCGACCGACACGCCGAGATTGATGTCGCGGCGAATGATCAACTCCGCATCGTTGAAGGTTGAGTTCACATCGGGGTGCTCACGGAGCGCCGAGATGACGGCGGCCATCACGTATGGGAGGTAGGTGAGAGAAAACCCTTCCTGCTTCTGGAAAGGCGCCTTGTTGGCGTTCCGGTTGGCCACCACCACCGACATATCCGCCTCCTTCGTCTGCCAGGCATGCGGGATCGTGGTCGTGGAGCGCGTAATGTTCTCCGCGATCAGCCGTCGCACGCGCGTGAGCTGCACCACCTGGTCGCCCTCGCCAGGCTTGGCGGTGGAGGCGCCTGCGGGCGTGGGCGCGGCGGACGGGGCCGCTTTCGCCTTGGCCGCGAACTCCTCGACGTCCTTCTTGGTCACACGCCCGCCGAGCCCGGTCCCGGTGATCTTCGACAGGTCGACCTTCAGCTCGGAGGCGACCATCTGCACCGCCGGCGAGTACCGGTGGTCGCCGGCGGCGGCGCGTGTTGGCGGCTGCGGAGCGGGTGCTGGCGCCGGCGCTGCAGCCGGCTCGGGCTCGGCCGTGGCGGCGGGCTGACGCTGCTGACCGCCACCTGAGTCCCGATTGGGAGCGGGAGCGGCATCGCCTGCGGCCGCCGGCGTGGGAGGCGGTTTGCGGGAGGGGGTGGCCCGGGACGGGGCGGGAGCTTCTAAGGTGGCGCTCATCTCGGCGTCCGAGCCCACCTCGACCACGGCGATCTCCGCGCCCGCCTGCACCGTCTGGCCCTCCTTGGCCAGGATCTCGCGCAGGATTCCTGACACCGGCGCCGGAACCTCGGCGCTGACCTTGTCGGTGTCGACCTCCAGCATCGGCTCGAACTCGACCACCTTGTCGCCGGGCTTGACGAGCCACCTGGCGATGGTGCCTTCGTGCACCGACTCGCCCAGCTGCGGCATCACGACTCGCGTGGTCTTGGCCATGGGCGTCAGTACGCCGCCAGGTCGCGCAGGACCTTGGTGATCTTGTCGGGAGTGGGCATGAAGTACTCCTCCATCGGGATCGCGTAAGGCATGGCCGGAACGTCGAGGCCGCCGAAGCGCTTGACCGGCGCATCGAGCCAGCGCCAGGCTTCGTCCGCGATCAGCGCCGCCACCTCAGAGCCGACCGAGACGCTGAAGTTGTCCTCATAGAGGACCAGGCATTTCCCGGTCTTGCGCGCCGACGCGATGATCGCCTCCTTGTCGAGCGGGTAGACGGTGCGCAGGTCGACGATCTCGACGCTGACGCCATCCTGCTCGAGCACCCGTGCCGCCTCGAGCGCGTAGTGGACCATCAAGCCGTAGCAGAAGACCGAGATGTCCTTGCCGTCGCGCACCGTCCGCGCCACCTGCAGCGGAATGAGGTACTCGCCTTTCGGCACTGGCTCCTTGAACATCCGGTAGAGGCGCTTGTGTTCGAAGAAGAGCACGGGGTCCGGGTCACGGATCGCGGCGAGCAGCAGCCCCTTGGCCTCATACGGGCTCGAGGGGATGACGATCTTCAAGCCCGGTGTGGCAAAGCGCGCCTCGATCGATTGCGAGTGATAAAGCGCGCCGTGCGCGTGGCCGCCCATTGGGGCTCGCACCACCAGAGGTACCGACCAATCTCCGTCGCTGCGGTAGCGGTACTTGGCGATCTCGTTGGTGATCGAGTTGAACGCCATGTGGGCGAAGTCCGTGAACTGCATCTCGGCCACCGGGCGCTTGCCTGCCACCGCGAGCCCAAGCGCGACCCCTGCGATCGAGGACTCGGCGAGCGGGGTGTCGATCACGCGGTCTTCGCCGTATCGCTTGCGCAAACCGTCGGTGACGAGGAAGACGCCTCCCTTCTGCCCGACGTCCTGGCCGAGCACCATCACGCGGGGGTCGCGCTCCATCTCATCTGTGAGCGCAGAGCGCAGCGCGGCGACCATGTTCATGTCTTCGGTCTCGCCGTCGGCCGCCGGCTCGATCGCCTCCGGCACATCGGTCGAGTAGACGTTGGTGAGGGCGCTCTCGGCGGAAGGATCCGGTGACTCCATGCCCTCGCGGGTGGCCTGCGTCACCTGCTCCTTGACCTGCTCTTCCATCTCGGAGACATCGTTGGCGGAGAGCACGCCTTCTTCGACCAGGCGCTTCTTGAACTGCTCGAGGCAGTCGCTCTCGGCGAGCCGGTCGATCTCCTCCTCGGTACGGTAGCGGCGCTGATCGTCCTCGGACGAATGCGCACCGAGGCGGTCGACGAGGCACTCGATCAGCGTCGGGCCGCCACCCGAGCGAGCCCGAGCGATCGCTTCCTTGGAGACGTGATAGCTCGTGACCGGGTCACGGCCGTCCAGCGTGATGCCGGGGAAGCCATAGCCGGCCGCGCGCTGGGCAACGTGGTCGATCGCGTATTCCTTGCGAAACGGCGTCGAGATCGCAAAACCGTTGTTCTCGCAGACGAAGATCTCCGGCAGCTTGTAGATGGCGGCGAAATTGAAGGCCTCGTGGGCGTCGCCTTCCGAGCCCGAGCCCTCGCCGTAGCAGGTCATGAGGACCTTGTCGGTGCCGTCCATCTTCAGCGCGTACGCGACGCCGGCTCCTCGCACCATCTGGGTCGCCACCGGCGAGCCGCCGGAGGTGATGTTCAATCGCGAGTCGGAGAAATGACCCGGCGTCTGCTTGCCACCGGATGCCGGATCCGCGGCTTTGGCCAGAACGGCGAGCATGAGGTCGAGCGGCGTCATACCCATACGAAGGCAGAGCACGACATCGCGGTAGTAAGGTGCCAGCCAGTCGTACTTCGGTTTCAGAGGCCAGCTGATCCCGATCTGTGCCGCCTCGTGGCCGGCGCACGAGATGATGAAGGGCGCGCGGCCCTGACGGTTGAGGACCTGGAACCTGTAATCGACCTGGCGGCCGAGCAGCATGTAGCGGAACCACTCCTTGAGGATCTTCTCGTCCAAGTCGGTGTCGCGCCAGACGACCGGGTCCTGATAGCGCCACTCGGGGTTGAACGCGGTTCCTTTGGTCTTGACCGTCTGAGCCATCGAGCGCCTAGATGTGGATGGCTTGGCCGTCGACGGCCAGTGCCGCCTCCATGACCGCCTCGCTGAGCGTGGGGTGAGGGTGAATATTGCGACCAAGCTCCCAGGCGTCGCCCTGGAACAGCTGCGTCAGGGCAGGCTCCGCAATCAGCTCAGTGGCCTGGGGACCGACGATGTGCGCGCCGAGCATGCGGCCTGACTTGGCGTCGGCCACGATCTTGACGAACCCTCCCGTCTCGCCGTGGATGATTGCTCGGCCAAGCGCAGTGAACGGAAAGCGGCCGAGCTTCACCTCGTGTCCCTTTTCCTTTGCCTGCTTCTCGGTCAGGCCGACCGACGCGATCTGCGGATGCGAGTAAGTGCACCGCGTCACAAGGTCCTGGTCCATCGGCAACACCCTCTCGCCCGCGATGTCCTCCATCGCCGTC
Organism: Candidatus Dormibacteraceae bacterium; assembly: GCA_050734615.1. Taxonomy (GTDB): domain Bacteria; phylum Chloroflexota; class Dormibacteria; order Dormibacterales; family Dormibacteraceae; genus DASXBJ01. The sequence continues at coordinate 5,595 of JBOHUP010000459.1, forward strand.
ATACCCTCGTGGGCGGCGGCGTGGGCGAGGAGGAAGCCGCCGACGACATCGCCGATCGCGTGAATACCTTCGGCGGTGGTGCGCATCCACTCGTCGACCTGGATGAACCCGTTGGGGTGGGTCTTGACTCCGACCTGCTCCAGGCCGATGTCCTTCGAGCGCGGAGCTCGACCGACCGCGACCAGCAGCTGGCGGGCCCAGATCTCGCCCTGGTCCGTGTCGACGCTGACGCCGTCGCGTGCCTTCTTGGCGCCCTTCACCTTGACGCCCGGGCGGCAGTCGATGCCGGCCTTTTTGAACTGCGCAAGCATCTCCTTGGAGATCTCCTCGTCCTCGAGCGGCACGAGTCGGTCCATGGCCTCGAGCAAGGTGACCTTCACGCCAAGCTGGCTGTACAGAGTCGCAAACTCGACTCCGACGGCGCCGGCACCGATGATGCAGATCGACTCCGGCACGCTCGTGGAAAGCGTCGCGTTGTCCGACGAGATGATGAACTGGCCGTCGAAATCCAGCCCCGGCAGCGGCTTCACGGTCGAGCCGGTCGCGACCACCAGGTTCTTGGCCTTGATCTGCTTGCCGCCGACGTCGATCGTGTTGCGGTCGCGAACCTTGCCGCTGCCCGCCACGATCTCGATCTTGTTCTTCTTCATGAGGTACTGGACGCCCTTGTACAGCTGGCTGACGACCGCGTCCCGCCGCGCCGCGATGCGCGAGTAGTCGTACCGCACGTGGTCGGCGTGGACGCCGAACTCGGCGCCCCGATCGGCCACGCGGAAGTAGAGCTCGGACGACTCGAGCAGGGCCTTGGTGGGGATACAGCCGACGTGCAGGCATGTGCCTCCGAGCTTGTCGGCCTCAACCAGGGCCACCTTCAGGCCGAGCTGGGACGCGCGAATGGCGGCCGGATAACCGCCCATGCCTCCACCGAGAATCGCCACGTCGAAATCAACTGCGGCCATCTCGACTAAGTGTAGGTGGCCCCAGTCCACGGCTTCAGGGCGACCGCCGGATGGTAGATTCCTCGCGATGACGCCGCGACGAGTTACACCCCTGCTTTACGCGGCCGCCGTCGGGTTCCTCTGGCCGCTGGCTGCGATCGAGGTGGTAGGTGCGGCGAGCGCCCAGATCCACAAGCCATATCGAAGCGATTTCGCTCTGTATTACGGGGTTTCGACCATCGGACTGCAATCGGGTTTTGCCCACATCTACGATGAGGCGCTCCGCATCCCGGTCTGGGCCCGGCTGGGGGCGATCTTGGGCGGGCCGCTCCAGGCCTACCCGGTCATCCAGCCCCCGACCGTGGCCCTGTTGACCACGCCCCTGGCCCTGCTTCCCGTCCAGGTGGCGTACGGCATTTGGCTTTGCCTTCTCGCGGCGAGCATCCTGCTTGCGGTGGGGCTGGCGGCTCCGGCCCGCCCCCGGCTGCGGGCGGTCCACGGCCTCGCCCTGCTCGCGCTGCTCCCAGTCGGCCTGGGGCTGGCCGTCGGCCAAGCCGTGTTTTTGGTTTTCGGCGCGGTCCTGCTGTCGTGGTGGCTGCTGAGCCGCCGACAGGACGTCGCGGCCGGCCTGGTCCTGGTGCTCATCCTGCTCAAGCCCCAGGAGGCGGCGCTGGTGCCGCTGGCGCTGCTTCTGACCGGGCGCCGCCGCGCGTTCGTGACCTGGGCTGCCGGTGCGGTCGCCGTCCTGGCGGCGGCCCTCTTCGCCATCGGGCCGGCAGGCGCCGCCGCGTATATCGTTCGCCTCGGGGAGGTCTCCCAGCATCCCCTGCTGTGGGCATCGGTGCCACACCTGTCAGTGCCGGGGCTCGTCGGGGGCGGGATTGCCGGCACGGTCGCCAGCGCGCTGGTCGTGGCGTGCGCGCTCTTCGCGATCTGGCAGCATCGCGATCGGGGAATCGAGCTGCCGCTTGCCATCGCCATCGTTGGATCGGTGGCGGCCACGCCCTACCTGCACGAGCCGGACACGGTCATGCTGGTCGCCGCCGGGTGGCTTTTCCTGCGCTCGTCCCCGCCGGCGTGGGGGATTGCATACCTCGTCGTGGGCTACGTGTTCATCGACCTCGGCCAGGCGCCGGCGATCGGGTGGGCGCCCCTTGTGGTGCTCGAGGTGGTCTGGCTCGCCGCCATGGCGGTTTGGCGTCCGCAGGCGGCGGCATCGAGCCAGAGGTCAGCGGCAACCGCTTGACAGAAGGTTGAGCCTCCCGCGCTCGAAATCAGCTCGGTGCATGACCGGGGTCCCGGCCGACGGATCGCCATAGCGGTCGATCGCGCGGTAGTAAAGGGCGGGATCACTCTCTACTGGCATCACGAGCAAGTCGACAGCGCCGGCAGGTTTGAGGCAGGGATCGCCACGCACGGAAACGAGCGCCTGCATGTCAGCGATCTGGCGTTGCATCAGCGCCGTCTTCCCCGCCGCGTAGCTGAATAGAAGGACGCCGCTGTTGAAGCACATGAGGAAGAGACAGGCCACGATGGCCGGTCGCCACGTGCCGCGCCACGGCAGGTCACGCGCCGCATCCGCCAGGAGGATCAACCACGGGATGGCACCGATGTAGTCGTAGCGCGACGCCCCAGCCTGCTCGTAACCGAGCTGCGCGCGTGTGAGACCGGTGATCGTGTAAAAGCCGATGAGGCCGGCGGCCACGCTAAGAGCCATCGGGTCAGGTCGCCGTCGCATCCACCTCCAACCCACCGCCAGGACTGCGATCGCCAGGAGCGGCGGTCCGACCGGGCCGTTCTCACCGATGAGTCCGGCCACGCTCTGGCTCAAGCCCCACAGCGCGTATGCCGGGATGAGCACCAGGTTGGACGCGGTCGG
>JBOHUP010000460.1:0-2245 GCA_050734615.1 Candidatus Dormibacteraceae bacterium
CTGCAGGGTGGCTACGTCAACAACTCGACCCAGATGGTGAACCGTCCGTCCATCCCGTCGCTGAGCGTCGATTCGTTCACCAACGCTCCGGCGAGCCTGCCGAACGCGTTCTTCTTCACGAACTACAAGGGGATTGTGCACGGGACGTGGCTGGCCGAGGCGCAGTACTCGCAGCGCGACTGGACGCGCGAGGCGGGCGGGACGAGCACGTCGCCCGTCGAATCGCCGTTCCTGAACCTGGCGGCCAACGCGCAGTACAACGCGCCGTACTTCGACGCGGCCGATGTCGAGGGGCGCAACAACCGCCAGCTCACCGGCAACGGGCTTCCTGGCGAGCGGCAGCGAAGGCACGTCGATCGGAGGGTGCTTTCCGTATCCGGTGCGGCCCGGCGGCACGAGCTGCTTGCGCTCGGGATACGTGGCGATCAGCAGGAGGCTGAAAGCGAGGCCGAAGATGACGGGTCCCAGGTGAAACTGCGCGTGCCACAGGAGGTAGGAGCCGGCCTCGAACGCAAGGACGACGAACCCGTAAAGGATCCCCGCGCGCACCCAGCCGATGTTGGCCGCCGGGTTGATCGCGGCGGCCATGATCCCGATCCCCAGGACCGCGCCCGCGGCCGACGCGTGAGTGCCGACCTCCTGGTCGAGCGGCAGGAGCGACGTACCGACCAGCGAGACGGCTGCCCCGCCGACCATGCCCATACCCATCAGCAGCATCCCGATCGTCAGCAAAAGCCTTCGCATGCGGCGACTCTATATGGCGCGCCGGGCCGCGTCACGAGTTAGGCGAACTTGGCAAACCTCTCCACTGCCTCGGCGCGGCGTAGCTCGTGAACGGGCGCTCAGTTCGACCGGTCGCGATCTCGGGGCACGGGGGCTAGACTCCAGTTGATGACCAACGACGTTCACATCACGCCCGAAGGGCTGGAGGCCGTACGCAAGGAGCTGGACGAGCTCACCAACGTTTGGCGGCCCAACATCGTCGCCAAAATCAAAGCCGCCCGCGAGCTGGGCGACCTCTCCGAAAACTTCGAATACCACGCGGCTAAGAACGAGCAGGGAATGAAAGAGGCTCGCATCAAGGAGCTCGAGTCCATCGTCAAGAACCACGTGATCATCGAGACCAAGGCGGCCACTGGAGTGGTTGCGATGGGCAGTACCGTGCACTTCAGCGAGGACGGCCAGGACGAGGAGACGTACCGCATCGTCGGGCCGGCCGAGGCGGACCCGAAAGCGGGTCGTGTCAGCTACGAGTCAGCGCTGGGCAAGGCGTTGATCGGCCACCGGGTGGGCGACAACGTCGAGATCAACACCCCCAACGGGTCGTACAGCGTCCGCGTCGTCCGCATTGAGTAGCTCGACCGCGCCGACGACTCGGCTGGGGGATTTGCGCCGGTGGATGGCCGGCCACCACGTCGACGCCGCCTACATCACCAAACCGGTGTCGATCGCGTACCTGACCGGTTTCCAGGCCGAGCCGTTCGAGCGCCTGATGGCGCTCGCCGTACGGCCGGACAGCGCGACGCTGATCGTCCCTGCCATCGAGCGTCAGAAGGCCTCCGCATATGCCGACCAGGCCGACGTGCTGGCGTGGCGGGACGGTGAGGATCCCTACGTCCTCGTCAGCGAGGCGCTGGACGGGTGCGCTGATGTCGGCGTCGAGAAAGAGCACCTGAGCGTGCTCTCGGCCGAGGTGCTGTCGGCTCGCACCGGCGTGAGCGAGCTGGTGGACGTGAGCCACGAGATCCGCCGGCTGCGGCGCACCAAGAGCGACGCGGAGATCGAGCTGCTGCAGCGGGCGGCCGCCATCACCGACGCGGCCGGCGACCAGGTCTTTTCGAGAATGCGGGCCGGGCAGGCTGAGGTGGAGATTTCGCTGACGCTGGGGGCGCTCATCGGAGAGCTCGGTGGCACGCTCTCCTTCGAGACCCTGGCCCAGTCCGGGCCCAACTCAGCGCTCCCGCACCTGCGTCCGACGGGCCGCAAGCTGGCCGCCGGGGACTTCCTCCTGCTTGATTTTGGCGCCGCTTTCGAGGGCTACAAGGCGGACACGACGCGGATGGGAGTCGTCGGCGAGCCGAGCGCGCGCCATCGCGAGATTCACGGGCTGGTCCTCGACGCGCACGACGCGGCGATCGCCGCCGTGCGTGAGGGCGTGGCGGCAGGCGAAGTCGATGCGGCCGCGCGTGCAGTCATCGACTCGGCGGGTTACGGCGACCGGTTCTTTCATCGGGTGGGCCACGGG
>JBOHUP010000461.1:0-4408 GCA_050734615.1 Candidatus Dormibacteraceae bacterium
ACCAAGAACGCCGGCCAGATCGCCGGCCTGAACGTGCTGCGCATCATCAACGAGCCGACCGCCGCCTCCCTGGCCTACGGCCTGGAGCAGAAGGCGAACGAGACGATTCTTGTCTTCGACCTTGGCGGTGGCACCTTCGACGTATCCGTGCTCGACGTCGGCGACGGCGTTTTCGAGGTCAAGGCGACCAACGGCGACACCCACCTGGGCGGCGACGACTATGACCGCCGCATCGTGGACTGGCTCGCCGACGAGTTCAAGAAGCAGAACGGCATCGACCTCAAGTCGGACCGCCAGGCCCTCCAGCGCCTCACCGAGGCCGCCGAGCGGGCCAAGATCGAGCTCTCGAGCAGGCTCGAGACCAGCGTCAACCTGCCGTTCATCACGGCGGACCAGACGGGTCCCAAGCACCTCGAGGTGACGCTCACCCGGGCCAAGTTCGAATCGCTGACCGGTGACCTGACGGACCGCTGCAGGCAGCCGTTCCTGTCGGCCCTCAAGGACGCGAACCTCACTCCACAGCAAATCGACGAGGTCGTGCTGGTCGGAGGTTCGACCCGCATGCCCGTCATCCAGCAGCTGGTCAAGGACCTGCTCGGCGGCAAAGAGGCCCACAAGGGTGTCAACCCGGACGAGGTCGTCGCCGTGGGCGCCGCGATCCAGGCCGGGGTGCTGAAGGGCGAGGTCAAGGACATCCTCCTGCTCGACGTGACACCGCTTTCGCTGGGCGTGGAAACGCTGGGCGGGGTCATGACCAAGCTCATTGAACGCAACACGACCATCCCAACCTCCCGTTCGCAGGTCTTCTCGACCGCAGCGGACAGCCAGACCTCGGTCGAGGTCCACGTGATGCAGGGCTAGCGCGAGATGGCGCGGGACAACAGGACCCTGGGTCGATTCCACCTGGACGGTATTCCACCTGCCCAGCGCGGCATGCCGCAGATCGAGGTCACGTTCGACCTCGACGCCAATGGCATCCTCAACGTCAAGGCGCAGGACAAGGGCACCGGCCGCGAGCAGTCGGTCACGATCACCGCGTCGTCGACGCTGGGCAAGGAAGAGGTCGAGCGCATGGTCAAGGAAGCGGAGGTGCACTCCAGCGAGGACCGCGCCAAGCGCGAAGAGGTGGAGCTCCGCAACCAGGCGGACCACATGATCCACCAGGCCGAGAAGGTCATGAAGGACAACGCGGACAAGATTCCCGCGGACGTCAAGACCGAGGTGACCGCCAAGCTCGAATCGCTGAAGGGCGCCGCCAAGGGAACGGACACGCAGACCCTGCGCCGCGAGATGGACGAGTTCAACGAATCGCTGCAGAAGATCGGCCAGCACATCTACCAGCAGGCCGGCACCCCGGCCGGCGGTGGGGCTTCCTCGGACGGTGCTCCCGAGCAGGGAGAGCCGAAGAAAGAGGAGGACGTGGTGGACGCCGACTACAGGGAAGTGAACTAAGCAAGATCGCTTGTGGGGCTGCGGCCTGGGCCGCAGCCCTTATTTTTTGTAGGCGTTGATCGCCTATCTGAGCGCCAGGACCCGACTCTGGTCGGTGGCCGCCATCTGGGGCGGGGTGCTGCTCGCCGCCTTCGACCTGTACGCGGCAATCGTCACCTACATCCCCGGTTACCAGGTGCGCAACGATTTCCGCCTGATCTACGGCGCCGCGTTGACTGCGCGGAACCTCGGTTTCAGCCACCTCTACGACCTGACGGCCCAGAAGAGTGCGGTCGAGGGACTGGGCCAGGGCTTCTACTGGTCGCCATTCCTCAACCCTCCGCCGCTCGTCTGGCTCGCCGTGCCACTGACGCTGCTGCCTTTCAGCGCCGCGATCATCCTGTGGTCCGGGCTCCTGGTCGCCGCGGCGCTCTTGACCTGGTACCTGGTCGCGCCGGGCGGCGGACTGGCTCGGGCGGCACACCTCGCCCTGTGGATCGGCCTTTTTCCCGTGGCTTTCGGGCTCATGGTCGGTCAGCCGGTCGCCCTGGTGGCCGTGGCGGTGGCCGGCTGCTGGTGGTTGGCCGAGCGTGACCGACCGGTAGCGGCTGGCCTGGTGCTCAGCCTCTGCGTGATCAAGCCGCAGGTCGCGCTGCTGGTGCCCATCTGCCTGCTCGTGTCCGGCCAGACGAGGATCTTTATGGCGTGGCTGGCCGCCACCGGGGTGATGGCGCTCACCGCCGTGGCGCTGCTCGGGGCGGACGGGCTGCATCGCTACCACGACGTGCTCGCCCTCGCTTCGCAGTGGGAATCGACGCGCCGCTACGCGATCGCCGGGCCGCTCGGCCTGGGGCCCCAGGTCTATGCGGTGGAGGTGGTCGTGGTGGCGGCCGCGGCGGTCGCGGCGTGGACCCACCGGCGCGCCGGGACCGCCCTGCCCATCGCCGCCGGGATCACCGCGTCTCTCCTCTTCACCCCTTACGTCGGGTTCCAGGACTTCGCGATGCTGATCGTCGCGGGGTGGCTCGTGCTCCGGTCCAAGCCGTCGCGATGGCAGGTCGGCCTGTTCGTCGTGGGCTACGCGCTGCTCGAGCTCGCGCTGCTGGTCCTGGCCGTGCCGATCCTGCTGGCCGAAGCGGCGTTCCTGGTTTCGCTGATCTGGATGCCCCGGGGCGACCAGGGTCGACTCGCGGGTGGACGACGGGCTGGTGGCGGCGGTTTAAGCCGGCGCGCCGCTCCCGCATGAGGGACGGGCGTGGAGCCGACGGTGGGATTCGAACCCACGACCTGCCACTTACGAGGCGGCTGCTCTGCCAGCTGAGCTACGTCGGCCAGACCCGGCAAAATCGCGAGCCGAAATCACGCGATGCAGCGGGCCCCTAGGCTACCATCGAGTGGGGATGCGAACGCTCGACGTCGAACGCTTGGCCGCCGGCGATTATGCCCTGATCAGGCCGCTCCTCGTCGACCTCCATCTGGGCGAGCAGGTCCATTACGCCGACCACCCGCAGCTGAGCCGCCACGAGATCGAGCGCCACCTGGCCGAGATCCCATCGTCCTTCCGAGGCGAGAACGTGCTCTACGCCGCGCGCGACGAGGGTGGCCAGGTCGTCGGCTTCTGCTGGATCGTTCTGTACGATCCGGGAACCGGCCTGGAGGGCGAGGTCGCGGAGCTCTACGTCTCGGCCGAGCACCGCGGCCGGGGCATCGGCGACATCCTGGTGCGGCAGGCCGTCAAGCTGTTCCAGGAACGCCGCGTCACCCTGGCCTACGTATGGACGCGACCCGACAACGACTCGGCCGTGCGGCTTTACAGGTCGGCCGGTTTCGAGCCCAACCGACAGCTCGTGATGACCTGGTACCCGATGGAGCCGTCGACCAACAGCCACTAGCGTGCCGATCCGGATACCCACGCCTTTCTAGACTGAAGGCGTGCGCCCCATCATCGTCATCGCCGCGGGCCTTGTCGTGACCGTCCTGGTCGCGACCGCCGTCACGCTCACGGTGCTCCAGCTCGAGTCCAGGACCAACGCCCAGCAGGTAAACCTTCGCTCGGGCGTCACGATCACAGAGGATTCGGCCATCGTCCAGGCGGCGGCCAAGGCGCGACCAGCCGTGGTGAGCGTCATCACCCAGCAGCCGCCGGCGGCCGTCCACGGCTCTGGCTATCTGGCCACGAGCGACGGCTTCATAGTGACCAACATCGGCGTGATCTCGGGCGCCAGCAAGATGACCGTCCTGGTCCCCGGAGATGCCACGGCTCATGACGCGCGGCTGATCGACTACGACTGCGACACCGGCGTCGCGGTGATCAAAATCGACAAGGTGAGCGGCCTGCCGACCCTTGCCTTCGCGGACCCGACCGCCCTCGTCCAGGGCCAGTTGATCGTGGCCATCGGCGGTCCTTACGACGGCGGCGCGGTGACGCCCGCATACGTGAGCGCCATGCACCAAGTGGTCGACACGGTGAACCCGGTTACTGCCGGCGGCACCGTGCAGTTCAGCGATGCCATCCAGACGAGCGCTCTGATCGACGCCGGCACATCGGGCGGACCACTGCTCAACGTCGGCGGACAGGTCGTCGGCATTGCCATGGCGCCGGCGGCCACGTCGGGCAAAGCCGGGTTCGGCCTGAACGTCGCCGACGTGAGCGACGACGTGAACCAGATGATCCAGACCGGCCAGATTGCGGTGGCTTTGATCGGGGCATCGACGACCGACATCACGGTGGATATGGCGGCGCTGAGCGGTCTTCAGCCGGGCGCCGAGGTGGTGACTGCAATCAAGGGTGGTCCGGTCGCGTCGGCCGGTCTGCAGCCAGGCGACGTCATCACACAGGTCGATGACGTCACCATCGACGCGGCTCATCCGCTCGACCTCCTGCTGCGGTCGCGATTCCACCCGAACCAGCGCGTCACGGTCAGCTACTCGCGCGGGGGGACCTCGACCCAGGCGCAGCTGACGCTCGGCGGCGGTC
>JBOHUP010000462.1:0-8060 GCA_050734615.1 Candidatus Dormibacteraceae bacterium
GATGCAGAGTGACCATCGGCAGCATCCCTTGCTCCCGCAGCTCGCCCAGCACGTCGCGGTAGTGACGGATCTGGCGCGGGTCGAATACACCCTCGGTCGGCTCGATCCGCGACCACTCGATCGACAGCCGGTGTGCATTCTGGTTGAGCTCGCGAAGCAGGGCGAAGTCCTGGCGGTAGCGCTGGTAGTGATCGCAGGCCACCGCCGAGGTGTCGCCGTTGGCGATGCGACCGGACTGCTGCTCGAATTCCCACCAGTCGGAGTTGCGGTTGTCCCCTTCGACCTGGTAGGCCGCGCTCGCGGTGCCCCAGAGAAAACCGTCGGGGAAGCCCTCCTGTGGCACGCGAAGTCAGGCCGCGGCGCTGGCCGGCTTATCGACCTGCGGCGGCGGGACGTACTCCCAGGACTTCGGCGCATCGCCGTCCATCTCCATCCGCAGCATCCCGGCTTTGTCGAGGCATCGCCTATACATCTCGCGTTCGTTGTGGGGACGGCCGTCGAGCACGATCCAGGCCGCGTTCAGCGGGTCGGCATGGCTGACCAGCGCGATCGTCTCCCCGGGGTGCTCGCGTGCCACCCGGCGAACGACGCCCAGCACCCGATCTCCCATCTCCTCGATCGATTCGTCCCCTGGGAGCAGGCCGCGCTTTGCCTTGTGGACGAACCAGAGCGGCCTGAGCAGCGGGATCTGCCAGTAAGGCAGCCCCTGCAGGTAGCGGCTGAACTCGGCCTCCCGGAGGTCGGCGTCAGCCTCGAGCGCGGGGGGCGGCGTCATCTTGCCGGCGATGATGCGAGCGGTCTCCGCGGCCCGGTCGAGCGGGCTGTGGACGATGCGGTGAACGCCGTTCGCGCTCAGCTGGTCGCCGATCGCCGCCGCCTGCGCGCGACCCAGCGCGCTCAGGTTGAAGCCGTCCAGATGCCCGTAGAGGACCCGGTTCGGGTTCTCGACGTCCGCGTGGCGAATCAGATAAAGCTGTGTCAGCTTCGGTACGCGCCGACCGAGGTCCGGTTGGTGCCGGACGAGCGGCCTGCCTCGAGCGCCTGATAGGCCTCGCGAAGCAGGTTGCCGGTGTATTCGCGCCTGTTCATCAGGCCGGCCTCGGCATCGGCCCGGGGGGGTACGGAGTCGATCGTCGCGGCGCCGCAGCTTACCGTGATGCGCTTCCAGCTGCCGCCCGCCGCGAAATCGTGGGTGGCGATCGAGCGCCGGATCTTGTCGGCGGCCAGGGCCGCGCCGTGGTCGTCCGTCTCGGGCAGGACGATGGCGAAATGAGGAGGGCCCTCCACGTCAAGGAACGCCAGCGTGTCCGTATCCCGGATCGCCTGGCCGAGCCGGTCGGAGATCTCGCGGAGCAGGTTTTCGATCTGGATCTGCTGCAGCTCCTTGTGGATGTGCTCTGCGTGGTCCAGCTCGATCAGCAGCAGCGACAGCGGGCGGTGATACCGCACCGCGCGGTTGGCCTCCTGCCCGACGAGGGCATTGACGAACTTCGAGTTCCAGATCCCCGTGGTCGGATCGACAACGCCGAAAAGCGGGCTCGAGGTGCGATCCGTCTGGCTGTGGCCGCAGCTGGGGCAGTACTGGGACGTCTCGGGCAGGTCCGTGTTGCAGTACCAGCAGGTGGCCATGCCCGGCATTCTAGGCAACCGGTCCCCGATACGCTCCCGGTTCAGAATCTAGGGGTGGCCGACCAGGGCGAGCTGTTTCCGCTCCCGGCCGGGTCCGAGCCCAGCGCCCCGCTGGCCACCCGGATGCGGCCCAGGAGCTTCGACGACCTCGTCGGGCAGCGAAAGGTGGTGGGCGTCCTGCGCCAGCTGACGCGCTCCGGCCACCTGCCCAGCATCATCCTGTGGGGTCCTCCTGGCAGCGGCAAGACAACCCTGGCCGGGCTCCTGGCGACCGAGACCAGCGCCCGGATGGTCGCGATCTCCGCCGTGACCGCCGGGGTCGCCGACCTGCGCAGAGTCGTGGCCGAAGCCAGGGTGCACCGGCGGGCGGGCCTGCGGACGGTCCTGTTCGTCGACGAGATCCACCGGTTCAACAAGGCGCAGCAGGACGCCATCCTGCCCCATGTCGAGGACGGCACGGTGACCCTGATCGGAGCCACGACCGAGAACCCGTCCTTCGAGGTCATCGCTCCTCTCCTTTCGCGAAGTCGGGTCTTTCGGCTCGAGCAGCTCGACCGCGACGAGCTGAGGGTGGTCGTGCAGCGCGGGCTCAAAGAGCTGGGCGCCGGCCTCGAGGAAAAGGCGATGGACGACCTGCTGGAGACCGCGCGCGGCGACGCGCGGGTGGCGCTGAACGGCCTGGAGGCCGCGGCGGCCCTGGCCGGCGACGGCGAGATCAGCGTGGACCACATCGAGCGGGCGATGCAGGAGAGGCACCTCCTGTACGACCGCGCGGGCGATCAGCATTACGACATCGTCTCAGCGCTCATCAAGAGCGTGCGTGGCAGCGACGCCGATGCGGCGGTGTACTGGATGGCGCGCATGCTGGAGGCCGGCGAAGATCCTCTGTTCGTCGCGCGCCGGCTCGTCATCAGCGCTGCGGAGGACGTCGGCCTCGCCGATCCGCAGGCCCTGTCGGTGGCGATCGCAGCACAGCAGGCGGCGCATTTCGTCGGCATGCCGGAGGCGGTGCTGCCGCTCACCGAAGCCGCGTTGTACCTGGCCCTGGCACCCAAGTCCAACTCGGCGCTCACCTCCTATGGTGCGGCGCGCGAGCTCATCGAGGAGACCGGCAACGAGCCCGTGCCGATGCACCTGCGCAACGCGCCCACCGGCTTGATGAAGGCCATGGGCTACGGCAGCGGGTATCGATACGCGCACGACTACGAAGGCGGCGTGGCGAACCAGGTCCACATGCCGGACAAGCTCAAGGGCAGAAAGGTCTACCAACCGAACCCTCGTGACAAAAAGCACTGATCGATTCCCGATTCATGGCGCGGTGCGGGCCGAAAGCCGGCGAAGGAGCGGCTCCACGTAGCATTTCCCCTCGTGTCTGACGCGCTCCTGATCTTCAAGCCCGACGCCGGATACCGCCTTGCCTCCCGCGCGGGCATCTGGGGCTGGCTGGCGTCAGAGCGCGAGTGGAGGATCGAATCGCTCGAGTGGTTTCAGCCGCCGGCTTCGCTGATCGAGAGCCATTACGACTTCCTGCAGGGACGCCCCTTCTTTCCCTGGCTGCTCGACTTCATGACCGCGCTGCCGCTGATCGTGGGACGGGTGACCGCGTCGGCGGACGCGCTCAAACAGATGCGCCACGACCTCGGAGAGACGCGCATCGCGCAGTCGCGACCCGGTTCGCTGCGCGAGAGGTATGGGATATTCGGCGGCCTCAACTGCCTGCACCTGTCGGACGCGCCGGAGACGGGCGAGGCGGAGGTCGCTCGCTGGGCCAAGTTCGTGCAGCTCGACAAGGTGGCCGTGAAATTGAATGACACCAGCGAGCAGCCTGACCACACCTACCGTCTGCGTTCGCTGGCGGCCCAGGTCAACGGTGGCCATCATGTGGAACTCGCATCGCAGACGATCCGAGAGCTCCTTGCGGAGGAGTGTCAGCTGGAGGGCGAGCAACTGGAGGCCCTGTTCCGGATCACTTTGGGGGCTCTGACTTAGTCTCGGCCTTCGTCTCTTCGACACGCTGCACCGCGACGACGTGCACGGTGACCGGCTTGTTGAACAGCTCGGAGTTCGGCACGACGAGCAGATCGCCTGAATCCGTTTTGACCAGCGTCACCCGCAGCTTGACCTCGAGCACAGTGCCCGACCCGGCGCCCTCCAGAGAGATGCGGTCGCCGACTCGCATGTGGCGCTCGAGCAGGACGTAGTAGCCGGACACGTAGTCCTTGAGCAGGTCTTGCACGCCGAAGCTCGCGACGATGGTCGCGAGCAGGATGCCGGCGAGCGTGAGGTTCTGGCTCTGGAAGGCGAGGCCGACCGCAACGATCACGCCCAGCGCAATCAGGATGATGGTCGCCACGCGACCACCGATGACGACCATGTCGGTGCGCATGTGCCTGCGCTCCAGCTGACGCACCACGAGGGTCGAGATGACACGCGATCCGATCAGGAAAGCGAGAAAGACCGCGAGCGCGACGACGATGAAGATGAGTTGAGAGTTCTGGAGCCCGGGTATCACCTGACCGCCGAGAGGCGGCGCGATCATTCCTTGGACTCGGCGGCTTCCTCCGCGCCCTCGCCTTCGCCCTCGGCAGCCTCACCTTCGGCGGGCACGGCAGCCTCGGCGGTCGGGACTTCCTCCTCCACCTTCATCACGCGCTTGACCACGATCTTGACCAGGAGATCTTCGGGGTCGAGCAGCACGGTGACGCCTTTAGGCACCTTCACGTCGGAGACGCGAAGCTCCGACTCGATCTCCTCCAGGGAGGTGATGTCCACCTCGAAGGACTCGGGAATGTCCGATGGAAGGCACTCCACCCGGAGCATGTGAAGCGGCTGGAGGATGTCGGCGTCGCCGCGCTTGACGGCGGCCGACTCACCGACCAGGTGAACGGGCACCTCGACGGTGATCTTCTCCTCGAGGTTGACCTGATAGAAGTCGACGTGGATCGGCCCGAGGCGACGGGGGTGCGTCTGGATTTCGCGGACCAGCACCTTCTCGGTGCGATCCCCGTCTACGACCAGGTCGACCAGGTGCGTGCGCCCTGACTTGATGAAGACCTTCTGGAACTCCATGCGATCCAGGACGAGCGAGGTGGGCGTGGCGTTATGGCCGTAAACGACGGCCGCCAGCTTGCCCTCGCGGTGAAGCTGGCGAGAACGCTTGCCGTGGATCTGCCGGGTCGAAGCCTTGAGCTGCAATCAATCAGTCCTGTCGTGGACGCGCTGTTCGCGCGCCATAGCTGTACCTCAGGTTTGAGAGGCGTCGTTATGATACGCGAAACCCCGAATACGGCGCCGGGTAGTGCGTCCGCACCGACCATGACCTTAAGGAGGTCAAAAAGGCATGCAAAACCCACCGCCTCCCCCACCACCGCCTCCCGGCGGGCCTCCGATGATGCCGCCACCCGGCTACCAACCCCCGATGGGTCCGCCGGTCTACGGCGGAGGCGCAATGGCGACCCCCGGCAACCTGGCCAGCCCAGGCATGAGGATCGTGGGTGGCCTGATCGACATCGTCATCCTGATCGTCATCAACGGGATCATCGGGACGATCCTTCAGAAGACCACCGGTCTCGCCGGCATCATCGACCTCGTCATCGACGTCGCGTACTTCGCATACATGTGGAGCTCACGGGGCGCCTCGATCGGGATGATGCCCTTCGGGTTCAAGGTGCGCGACATGGCGACGGGCCAGTACCCGACGATGGGCAAGGCCGCGCTGCGCGGATTCATCTGGATCCTCGAAATCGTCTTCACCGTCTGCATCTTCGGAGCCATCGGCTGGCTGTGGCAGCTGTGGGACCCGAACAAGCAAGCGATCCACGACAAGGTCGCCGGCACGATCGTCACCGCCAACTGACTGGACGGGGTAGCTCGCTGGGTCGCTTTCAAGCGGCCCGGCGCAGCCCCGCTCCAATGCTCTCCCTGCCGGCGCGTCGCAGCCTGCCGCAACCCTCCTACCTCTGCCTCAGGCGCCCCCCTCCGCAAACCGCGTCCGCAACCACTGGACAATCTCGGCGAGCGGCGTCCCCGGGGTGAAAATCTCTGCCACCCCCTGCTTCTTCAGCGCCACGATGTCGTCCTCGGGGATGATCCCGCCCCCGAACACGGTGATGTCGGTGGCCTTCCGCCGCTTCAACTCCTCGACCACAGCGGGAAACAGGGTCATGTGCGCCCCTGAGTGAATCGACAAACCGATGACCTGCGCATCTTCCTGCAGCGCCGCGTCGACCACCATCTCAGGCGTCTGCCGCAAGCCGGTGTAGATCACCTCATACCCGGCGTCCCGCAGCGCCC
Organism: Candidatus Dormibacteraceae bacterium; assembly: GCA_050734615.1. Classification (GTDB taxonomy): domain Bacteria; phylum Chloroflexota; class Dormibacteria; order Dormibacterales; family Dormibacteraceae; genus DASXBJ01. Next base: position 5,923 of record JBOHUP010000462.1, read on the forward strand.
GCGCCACGACCTTCACCCCACGGTCGTGACCGTCCAAGCCGACCTTGGCCACGATGATGCGCACCGGCCGCACCGCAGTCGGCGACATGCCTAGACCACCGCCTGCTCGGTATAGATCCCGAACACGTCGATGAGACTTTGCATGATCTCCCCCTCGGTGGCGTAGGCGCGCACCGCCTCGAGGATGTACGGCATCAGGTTGTCCGTACCTGCCGCCGCCTTCTGCAACGCGCCCAGCGCCTTGGAGCATCGCGCCTGGTCGCGCTTTCTCCGCACCGCGCGCACGCGCGCCACCTGCTCGCTCTCGAGGCGCGGATCAATTCTCAAAATCTCGATCGGTGGCTCGTCGTCGACCATGAACTCGTTGACCCCCACGACCAGCCGCCGCTTCTGCTCCAGCTCCTGCTGATAGCGAAACGCCGCATCCGCGATCTCCTTCTGAAAGAAGCTGGCCTCGATGGCGGGAATCACGCCGCCCAGCTCCTCGATCCGCTTGAAGTAAACCTCCGCCTGGCGCTCCATCTCATCGGTCAGCGCCTCGACGAAATAACTGCCTCCCAGTGGGTCGATGGTGTTTGCCACCCCGGTCTCGTAAGCGAGCAGCTGCTGCGTTCGCAGCGCGAGTCGCGCCGCCTTGTCGGTCGGCAGCGCCAGCACCTCGTCCATCGCGTTGGTGTGCAAGGACTGCGTGCCCCCGAGCACCGCGGCCAGCGCTTCGATCGCGGTCCGCGCGATGTTCAGCTCCGGCTGCTGCGCAGTCAGCGACACGCCCGCGGTCTGCGTGTGGAACCGCAGCTTCCACGAACGCTCCAGCTGCGCTCCGTAGCGCTCCCGCATCCAGCGCGCCCAGATGCGGCGCGCGGCGCGAAACTTGGCGATCTCCTCGAAGAAATCGATGTGCGCATCGAAGAAGAACGACAAGCGCGAAGCGAACTCGTCGATGTGCATCCCGCGCTCGAGACACGCATCGACATACGCCATACCGTCGGCGAGTGTGAACGCCAGCTCCTGCGCCGCCGTCGACCCGGCCTCCCGGATGTGATAGCCGGAGATCGAGATCGTGTTCCACTTCGGCACCTCGCGGGCGCAGTACTCGATCGAGTCGACGACCAGCCTCATCGACGGAGCGGGCGGAAAGATGAACTCCTTCTGGGCGATGAACTCTTTGAGGATGTCGTTCTGCAGAGTCCCACCGAGTCCCGAGGCCGGCACCCCCTGCTTCTCCGCGACCGCGATGTACATGCACAGCAGGATCGCCGCCGGCGAGTTGATCGTCATCGACGTGGTGATGTCGCCGAGCGGGATGCCGTCGAACAGCGCCTCCATGTCCGCGAGCGAGTCGATCGCCACCCCGCAGTGCCCGATCTCGCCCCGGCTGGTCGGGGCGTCCGAGTCCTGCCCCATCAAGGTGGGCATGTCGAATGCCACCGAGAGCCCGGTCTGGCCGTTGGCGAGCAGGTATTTGTAGCGGCGGTTGGTCTCCTCCGCGGTCGCAAAACCCGAGAACTGCCGCATCGTCCACAGCCGGCCGCGATATCCGCTGGTGTGGATGCCGCGCGTGTACGGAAACTGGCCGGGCAGCTCCTCTTCCCGGCGGGGCAGGTCGTCGCTCGTGTACAGCGGCTTGACCGGCACTCCCGAGATCGTCGACGTCTCGATCCCGTCGTCTCGCCCCGGGCCGGCCTCGAAGTCCTCCTTCCACGCTTGCTTGGCGTCGCTGGCTCGCACCTTCATCTCTGATTCATTATCGGCCCGGCTTGCGGTCCAGGATCTCCTCTGCCGTGTTGTAGGGCGTGCCCTCCTCCAGCAGACGCTTCGCCAGATTGGGATCCTGGTCGAGCGCGCGCCGCACCCGCTCGCGGGCGAGCTCGGCCCCCACCTCCGCGGTTTCGTCCCTGAGGCGCTGCTCGGCCAGGCGGCGGCCCAGCCCGCTCGACTCGAGGTACCGCCGGTGCGCCAGCACGGCCTCCCACAGCTCGGCGATGCCCTCCTGCTTCGAGGCGACCGCGGGAACGATGGGCGGTTTCCACTGCCTTGGCTCACCGCCCAGAGCTCGTGGAGCAGCCAGGCTCAGCATCGCCCGAAGCTCGGTGACGACCCTCAAATGGCCTTCGATGTCTGCTTTGTTGACCACGAAC
>JBOHUP010000463.1:0-4895 GCA_050734615.1 Candidatus Dormibacteraceae bacterium
GGCGGGTGGCCAGCCTGGTCCCGCCAGGCAGAAGGAGGGTTTCGTGCAGCCTGCCGCTGTGCTCTCCAGACGCGACGAACGAGGCGGCCTCGGGATCGAGGCTCGCCAGTTCCGGGTCGGTAGTGGCGCCCGCGGTGACGGGAACGGCCAGCACATCGGCGACGATCGAGTCCGCCGAGGCAGTCGGGGTCGCGACCACGCGCACGGCAGCGGAGCTCATCAAGCCGGAGTCCTGTCAGTCATCCAGATTCCTCAAAGGTGTTTTGCCGTACCGACCCGGCATGTCACCAGGAAAATCACCAATCCAAAAAGTCCCCATAAAAGGTATATTCGCGCTACTTAAATATTTCCGGCAACTCGAGATCTATTATCTTAAGGCCCGATAGTTAGGAGGAAACCACTCACAAGATGCGGAAGCACAGCACACCCTGGATAGGCACCGTTGCCGTCCTCACGGTCCTCCTCGGGGCGGCCTGTGGCAGCGGCGGCAACAACACCAACTCGACCAACGCCGCTTCGAAGACGCTCGTGGTGGACGACGCCTACACGTGGGACTTCAGCAAGGACACCGACCCGAGCCGAGGCGGCGTCGACTTCGACGCCGACCCCTTCTTTCACGCGCTTTACGACAGCCTGCTCACCTTCAAGTTGGGCGACTCGTCCACGCCAATCCCGCTCGTCGCCCAGTCATACACCGTTTCCCCAGACGCCAAGACATTCACCTTCACGATCCGCAAAGACGTGAAGTTCGCCGACGGGACGCCACTGACGGCCCACGACGTCGAGTTCACGTACAACAGGTTGAAAAACCTTCACGACAACCCGGTGTATCTCCTCGATGGGATCACGTCGATGAAGGCAACGGACGACTACACGTTCGTGCTCGTCTCTTCGGTACCCAACCCGGCGATCCCGTTCATCGTCACCAACCCGGCCCTCGGCATCATCAACTCCAAGCTGCTCATGGCACATGGCGGAAGTGACGCCGCCGACGCGGCGACCGCCGACACCGCGCACGACTTTCTCGGCACCACGTCGGTCGGCAGTGGCCCGTACACGATGGCGTCGGTCAGCACATCCGAAGTGGTGATGAAGGCAAACGCCAAGTACTGGGGACCTGACAAGCCCAACTTCGGGACTGTGATCTTTCGCAACGTCGCCGCCGCGACGCAGCTGATCGAAATTCAGAAGGCCAGCAACCAGATCGAGCTCAGCCTCACCGGCGACCAGGCAACCAGCCTGAAGAGCAACTCGAGTCTGGCGGTGACGAGCTTCACCTCGCCGAACATCACATTCGCGTTTTGCAACATCAAGACTGTCGCGGAGTGCGCGAACCAGCATTTCGTGAACGCAATCCGATACGGAATCGACTACCAGGGTCTGGTCAGCGTGGCCGGAGCCGGGTCGGCCCAGGCTCCAGGGGTCGTCCCACTTCAGTTCCTCGGCGCCCTTCAAGAATCGCAGGCGCCCCAGCGCGACGTGACCAAAGCCAAGAGCGAGCTCGCCGCCTCGGGCGTCACGAACCCGACCATCACGCTCGATTACACGATCAGCAGCACCGGCCAGAACGACTCGCTGGCGGCCAAGATCAAGGCCAACCTGGCGGATGTAGGCATCACCGTCAACCTCAACGGCCAGCCCAGCTCGATCGCGACGCCGAACTACCGCGGCGCGAAATACCACCTTGGCCTTGCGGGTTGGGCACCCGATTATCCGGACCCCAACGACTACCTCGCCTTTCTGCCGGGTCAGCTCGTCGGGAAGCGAGCGGGCTGGTTGACAGGCGCGGCTCCTGACATTGAGACCCTCGGAGCGAGGGCGGGCTCGACGGCGGACAATGCCACGCGTGGCCAGCTCTACCAGCAGCTGCAGACGCTGCTCAACCAGGAGAGCCCGATGCTGCCGCTCATCCAGCCGGGCCAGTCAGTCGTAGGGACGAGCAACCTCACCAATGTCATCTACAGCCCGGTCTGGTACCTCGACCTCGCAGCCATCGGCACCAAATGAGACGCCGGGGGCGGCGCTAGCCAGGCGCCGCTCCCAACACCCGCTCCTCTTCTTCGTAGGACGACGGCTTCTCGCCTTGGTGTTCTTGTGCCTCGGCGTGAGCGTGATGGCATTCGTCCTCACCGAGCTGATCCCTGGCGACCCCGCTGTCGCCAATCTCGGTGACCGGGCCTCGGCCGACCCGGTGGCGGTGCGGATCTATCGACAGCACTACGGGCTCGACAAGCCAGTCGTGGTCCAGTACTTCGTGTACCTGGGGAATCTCCTTCATGGCGACCTGGGTGAGTCGGAGCAGAGCCAGCGCGCGGTCAGTCTGGACCTCGCCGAGTACATTCCGGCAACCGCCGAGCTCGCAGTCACAGCGATGGTGCTGTCGTGCCTGCTCGGGATTCCGCTGGGGGTCATCGCCGCGCTGCGGCGGAACCGCCTCTCCGACCAGGTCCTCAGGGTCCTTTCTCTCGGTGGAATGTCGACGCCCCAGTTCTGGCTTGCCCTGGTTGCGCTCTACGTCTTCTTTTATAAGTTGGGCTGGGTCCCGGGCGCCGGCAGGCTCGATGCCGCCGTGCTGCCGCCTCCTCACCTGACCGGGCTCTTCACCATCGATTCGCTCGCGGCCGGGCAGTTCGACGTCTTCGCGAACAGCCTCCAGCACCTGATCCTGCCCGCCTGCGTGCTCGCCGCGTTCAACATGGGGCTGTTCACTCGTTTCACAAGGTCGGCAGTCCTCGAGGTGCTCGAGAACGACTACGTCCGAACCGCTCGCGCAAAGGGCCTGCCGGAGTTGACCGTCATCTTTCGCCACGTCCTGCGGGCCGCCTCGCCTCCGATCCTAACCGTGGTCGGTCTCGCCTTCGGCAATGTCATGACCGGCACCGTGCTGGTGGAGAACATCTTCTCTTGGCCCGGAATCGGTCAGTACTCCTATCGAAGCGCGACGGCGCTCGACCTGCCCGCGATCGTGGGCGTGATGCTTTTCGTGGCGATCGTCTACATCCTCGTGAACATGGTCGTGGACATCCTCTACGGCGTTATCGACCCTCGGATTCAGCTGTCATGAGCGCAACCACCGCCGTCGTCAGCGGCCCGCTCACCTTGACCTGGCGGCGGATCCCCGGCGCATGGAGGCAGCCGCTCGCCGTGGTTGGTTTCGTCCTGGCCGCATCGTGGCTGCTCATAGGCGTACTGGCGCCCTGGATCTCGCCATACGACCCGCTGGCACAGAGCGCCGGCCTGTTTCTGTCTCCTTCTGGGCTTCATCTCATGGGCACTGACGAGTTGGGTAGGGACGTTTTTTCGAGGGTGCTCTGGGGCGCCAGGGTCTCGGTTCCGCTGGCGATGTTGCTGGTGGCGATGGCCTTCACGATCGGTGGGACCCTGGGCGGCCTGGCTGGTTATCTCGGCGGCTGGGTCGACGAGCTTGTCATGCGTGGCGCGGACTTCGTCTTCGCCGTGCCGACCATCCTTTTGGCCATGGCTGTCGTCGCCGCGCTCGGGCCAGGCCTTTTCCACGCCGTCCTGGCCGTCGTGCTCGTGTCGTGGCCCGGGCACGCCCGGGTCGTGAGAGGACTGGTGCGCACGATCATGCAATCGGAGTATGTCGCGGTCGGGCGTTTGCTCGGGTCGCCGACCTATCGGGCGCTTGCGGTTGACGTCCTCCCGAACGTCGCCGGTCCGGTGGTGGTTCTGGCTGCGCTCGAGATCGGCAATGCCATCCTGCTCCTGAGCGCTCTTTCTTTCCTAGGGCTCGGCGCCCGACCGCCCGCCGCCGAGTGGGGGTCGATGGTCTCGACCGGCGCAGAGCATTTCGAGGCCTGGTGGATAGGCGTGTTTCCGGGTCTTGCCATTGTGACCGTGGTCATGGCGTTCAACTTCCTCGGCGACAGCCTTCGTGACGTCTTTGATCCGAAGGCGATCATCAAGGCGCGCGGTGCATGAACGCGCTGCTCAGGGTCCGCGACTTGCACGTCTGGCTGGACACCAGCCGCGGCCCTCTTTCCATTGTTGATGGGGTCAGCTTCGACATTGCGACGGGTGAGGTCTTCGGGCTGGCCGGCGAGAGCGGAAGCGGCAAGACGATCACTGCGCTGGCCCTGCTCGGTCTGCTGCCGGCGGGAGCCCGGACCGAGGGCTCGGCCGTCCTCGATGGTCGCGACCTCCTGAGCATGGGGGCCGCCCAGCGGCGGCGCACTCGAGGCCGCGAGATCGCAATGATCTTTCAGGACCCGATGTCCTCCATGCACCCCATGCTGACGATCGAGCGGCAGCTGACGGAACACCTTCGCTACCAGCTCGGCATGAGCAAGCAAGAGGCTCGCAACCGCGCGATCGATCTGCTCACCGACGTACGGATCCCCAATCCAGAAGCGGCCCTCAACGGCTATCCACACCAGTTCAGCGGCGGGATGCGACAGAGGATCCAGATCGCGATCGGCCTTGCTTGCGAACCACGCATCCTGGTCGCCGATGAGCCGACGACCGCTCTTGACGTGACGGTTCAGGCGGGGATCCTGCGCCTGCTGCACCGCCTGTGCGAGGAGAAAGACCTCGCAGTGATGCTGATCACCCACGACCTCGGGGTCCTTTCCGCCCTGGCGGACACCGTGACCGTCATGTATGCCGGACGGATCGTCGAGTCGGGCTCCGCGGCCCAGGTCATGGGCCGTTCCCGGCACCCCTACACGCGCGGCCTCGTCGACTCGCTGCCGCATCCGGAAGCCGCCGACCGTGCCCTGTTGCCCATCAGCGGAGATCCTGCCCAGCCCGAATCGCGGCCTTCGGGGTGTGCGTTTCACCCGCGATGCCCGTATGCGGAGGCATCTTGCTCGATCGAGATACCGCGCCTGCTCCGCATCGACGATGGACGAGAGATGGCCTGCCCGATAGATCCC
>JBOHUP010000464.1:0-2664 GCA_050734615.1 Candidatus Dormibacteraceae bacterium
TTTCTGCTCCTTTCAAAAGCGCCCATCGCAGAGCGTTTGATCACGAAAGGAGGTCGCCTATGGGCCGGGCGGCGCCCGGTGTCTAGCGACCTAGCAGGTACAGAAGCAGTGCGGAGCCTCGAGGAGCCGGTGAGCCGGAAACTGGAGGTCTGGTGGCATCGTTGGCGAGTTTAACCGAGCCTGGACTCGGACTGTTCCGGCCGAAGTGACTTATCGTCCGCGGTGTGATCAAGATCTACCCCGATCAGCGGTGGCCGGCCTTTCTTCGAGTGCTGGCGGACACGGTCACGGTGGCGTGGACGATCGCATGGGCTTACCTGGGCTGGCTGATCTATCAGACGATCATGGGGTTGGAGGTCATCGCGGATGGGATCACCAACACCGGCACGACTTTCAATGGTTGGATCGCGTCTTTCCGTCACGCGGTCCCGGGGGGGATTCCTCTCCTGACCCAGTTCCTCCTCAACGTGGCGGACACGCTGCAAAAGTACTCCGGCGATTCGCTGGTCTCGACGGGTCATCACATCCACGACGCGATCTTCCAGCTCGCCATCGTGATGGCCTTGCTGATCGCCATTCCGCCCATCCTGCTGATCCTGCTGCCCTACGGAGGTTGGAGATGGCGTGACATGCGCGAGACCGGTGCGGCCCTGGCGTTCGTGCGGATCGCGTCGATGACCGGCCGGGCGGACCAGGCGCGCGCCGTGCTCGCGTATAGGGCGGTTTCGACGCTGAGCTTTCGCGCCCTGATGTCGGCGAGCGCGGACCCGGTCGGAGATATTGCGGAGCGTCGTTATGACCGGCTTGCGAATGCGATGCTGGGTCGCGCCGGCATCGATCCGGCCCGGCTGGCGCCGCCTGACCTGCCTGAGCTGGCTCCGCACCGCCGCGGCTAGCTATCGTTGTCGCATGTGTCGAAGCATCAAGACGTTGCGCCAGGCGGACGCAGTGGCGTCCGATGAGGAGATTCGCGCCGCCGCGCGGCAGTTCGTGCGCAAGGTGAGCGGTTTCCGCGAGCCTTCGGGCCGTCACCAGGTGGCGTTCGAAGGGGCCGTCGACGAAATCGCTCAAGCCTCGCAGCGGCTGCTCGAAAGCATCTCGGGAAATCTGGCTGGCGCCCACCGGTCTTAACCACCAGCCTTGACAGCATCGCTACTCTGAGTTGAGGTAGGTCGGTGGGGGAGGGCCGGCTCAAAGAAAAGAAGAGGGAGGGCCCGCTCGAGGCGTGCCCGGCTAGACCTGGCAGCCCCGGCAGAAGTTCACAGGCTCGCGGTTGGAGCCGAGCTGGCTGATCCGGTGACCGCACCGGGGGCACGTCTTCCCGCCCTTCATGTGCACCGCCATGAACGACCGATCCTGCTTTGATTCGTCGTAGTTCGGGTTGGCCAGGATGGCCTCGACGGCTCGTGACAGCACCACGGGGATCGCCCGATATAGCGATTCTTCGTCCTCTGGCTTGAGCGAAGCCCTCCTGCGCAGTGGCAGGAGCCGCGCCTCGAACAGGATTTCGTCCGAGTACGCGTTCCCGACGCCGGCCAGGAATTCCTGGTTGCGCAGCAGGTCTTTCAGCTCGTCGCGGAACCGGCGTAGCCGCTTACGGAACACATCTAGCCCCATCTCCGCCACCGAATCTGCTTCCGGTCCGAGCAGCGCCCACGCGGGCACCTCGCGATCGCAGTCCTCTACCCAATAGATCCGCCCCATGTCCCGGAAATCGAGGTAGCGGAGCTCCAGCCTGCCTTCGATCCGGATCGTGAAGACTTCGGTCGCCGGGACCGCAGCGTCGCCTTCCGCCAGCTGAAATCGGCCCCCGAGCATCGGGTTGATGACCAGCCACCGCGGAGATCCACCACCGCCCAGCTCCGTGGCGAACACGAGGTGCTTGCCGCGCCTGGTGAGCGAGATGACTCGTCGGGCCGGCAGCTCCAGGGCGAAGTTGTCCACCGGATAGCGCAGCAGGTGGGCCTTTTGGGGGTTCACCGATGCGGCCGTGATGAGCCTGCCTTCGAGGCGCGGTCCGAGGCGAATCCGCACCGCTTCCAGCTCGGGCAGCTCAGGCATGTGGCCAAGATACGGCGGGCGGTTTGGCGGAATGTGTGGCGGGGTAGCTAAGGAACATGCGTTTGGATAAGTTCACCGAAAAGGCGCAGGAAGCACTGGAGCAAGCAGCGGAGCTTGCGCGGGACGCCGGAAACCAAGCCGTCGAGCCCGAGCATCTGCTGCTCGCATTGGTCCGCCAGCACGAAGGTGTCGGCCGCACGCTGCTCGAGCGTGCCGGCGCTCCCACTCGGGCTCTCGAGCCTGCACTCGTCTCTGTGGTCGAGCGTCTTCCGAAGGTCAGCGGCGCTGGCCAGCCCTACTTGAGCGAAGGGTTGAACAAGACGCTGGAGCAGGCGGAGCAGGAGGCGAGCCGCCTGAAGGACGAGTACATCTCGACCGAGCACCTGCTCCTGGCCCTCGCGAGCCACAAGCTCCTTGAGGACGCCGGCGCCAGCCACGACGGCCTGCTCAAGGCTTTGCGCCAGATCCGTGGCAGCCAGCGAGTCACCGACCAAAACCCCGAGTCCAAGTACCAGGCGCTCGAGAAATACGGCCGCGACCTCACCAAGGTGGCCGCGGCCGGCAAGCTCGATCCCGTCATCGGCCGGGACGAGGAGATCCGCC
>JBOHUP010000465.1:0-6959 GCA_050734615.1 Candidatus Dormibacteraceae bacterium
GCGCTCGGCGACGCATGGAGATCCGCTCGGCGATCGATCGCTACGACCGCGCGCTCGTCATGGCCGGGCCCGAGAACGGCTGGGCGGTGCGCGAGGCAAGGATCCTGGCGGGTCTCGGTGAGGCGCGGTACTGGCTCGGTGAGTATCGCCTGGCGTCCGAGGCCTTGACCAGCGCCGTCACTCTTGCGGAAGCGCACGACGACGACTTCGCGTTGGCGCTGGCACTTCGTTTTCTCGGCGACATCGCGATCAACTTCGAGGCCGACGTGGACAAGGCCGAAAAGCTGCTGGGGCGGTCGCTGCACGCGGCCGAGAAGTTGGGAGATTCCATGGCCGTTGTGCGGGCCCTGCTTTTTGCAGGGTGGGTGCCGTGGACGCGCGGGCGATTCGATGAGGCCGAGGTCATCTGGCGACGGGCCCTCGACATGGTCGAAGCGACCGACCACTGGGCTCGCGTGCGGGCGCTCACGGCTCTTTCGATCAACCGCGGCGAGATGCAGGACCTGGAGGGAGCGCTCGATCTCATCGATGAGGCGCGCGCCCTGGCGGAGGAGATCGGCGATCAGTTCAGCATCGCCAATACATCAGTGCAGAAGGGCCGCGTCCTGAGCGACCTCGGGCGCCACGAGGAAGCGCTGTCCTGGTTCGATCGCGGCGTGGCGATCTTTTCCGAGCTCGGCGCTCGGTGGGAGCTGGCAGACGCGCGGGCCGCCCGAGGGATCGCCAAGCGAGAGCTCGGCCGGCTCGACCCGGCCGAGGAGGACCTGCGGTATGCGATCCGGGTCGCGGAGGAGCTGGGCGACCGGCAGCTGCCGGGTTGGACATGGCGGGCGCTCGCGCAGGTGGCGGAGCTGCGAGGGGACAAGGCTGCGGCGGAGGAGCACTGGCACCGGTCCAAGGAGGCCGAGTCTCGAGGACCGCACTAGGCTTCCTCTGTCTCGCCCCCTCACCGACCCCCAGGGTGGGGAGGTGAATTACCGACTACCTGTCTTTGCTCGTGTCCCCGATGGCTGCTTGGGCGGCAGCCAGACGGGCTACTGGGACTCGGAATGGGCTGCATGAGACGTAGTTCAGGCCAAGCTTGTGGCAGAGGTGGATCGAGTCCGGGTCTCCCCCGTGCTCGCCGCAGATGCCGACCTCGAGGTTCTTGCGCGTCTTGCGGCCTTCTTTCACGGCGATCGCCATGAGCCGCCCCACGCCGTCCTCGTCGATCGTCTCGAACGGATTGCGCGGGAGGATCTTCTTCTCCAGGTAGCGCACGATGAAGTGCCGCTCCGCGTCGTCGCGCGAGTAGCCGAACGTCATCTGCGTCAGGTCATTGGTGCCGAAGGAGAAGAACTCGGCCTCCTTGGCGATCTCCCCTGCAGTCAGCGCCGCGCGCGGGATCTCGATCATGGTGCCGAACTTGTAGGGCACCGAGACGCCCTTCTCCTTCTGCACCGCGTCGGCCACCGGCTTCAGCTCCTCGTGCACGTAGTGCATCTCGGCGCGGGTGCCGGCCAGCGGGATCATGATCTCCGGCCGCGCGTCGATCTTGCGCTTGCGCAGGTTGCAGGCGGCCTCCATGATCGCGCGGACCTGCATTCGCGTGATCTCGGGGTAGAGGATCGACAGGCGCACGCCGCGCAGTCCGAGCATCGGGTTCGCCTCGTGAAGCTCCTCGACGCGGGCCATGATCTTTTCCCGCTCTTGCAGCCGCGCGGGATCCTCGCCCGTGTCTTTCAGGTGCGTGGTCTCGCGGATCAGCTCTTCGAGGCTGGGGAGAAACTCGTGAAGCGGCGGGTCGATGAGCCGGATGATCACCGGCAGGCCGGCCATGGCCTTGAAGATGCCGTCAAAGTCGCTGCGCTGCATGGGCAGCAGCTTGGCGAGCTCTTTCTCGCGGTCCTCGGTCGTGGTCGCCATGATCATCGCCTGCACGACAGGTAGCCGCTCCTGCTCCATGAACATGTGCTCGGTGCGGCAGAGCCCCACGCCCTCAGCGCCGTTCTCGCGCGCCTTGATCGCGTCGCGCGGGTAGTCGGCGTTCGCCCACACGCCGAGGCGCCGGAACTCGTCGGCCCAGCGCAGGAGGGCGCTCGCGGCGGGGTGCTTGCTCAGGGAGCGGGCTTCGATCGTCGGCACCTTGCCGACGTAGACCTCTCCCGTGGTGCCGTCGATGGTGATCTGATCGCCTTCCTTGATCGTCGTCCCGTTGGCCGAGAACATGCGCCGGCGCACGTCGACATCGATCGAGCTTGCTCCCACCACGCAGGGCCGGCCCATGCCGCGAGCGACCAGCGCCGCGTGGCTCGCCGTGCCCCCGGTCTGGGTGAGAATGCCCTTCGCCTCGACCATTCCGTGCACGTCGTTGGGGTTGGTCTCGACACGGACGAGAATCACAGCCTTGCCCGCCTTGCCCCATTCCACCGCCGTGTCGGCGTCGAATACGGCGCCTCCCGTGGCGGCGCCGGGTGAGGCCGGAACACCCTTCGCGACAGGCGAGGCTTTGGCCGCCGGGTCGACGCGGGGGAACAGCAGCTGCTCCAGCTGGCGTGGCTCGACTCGGGCGACCGCGTCCTTTCTCGTGATCAGCCGTTCCTTGACCATCGCCACCGCGATCTGCACAGCAGCCTCGCCCGTGCGCTTGGCCGATCGGGTCTGGAGCATGTACAGCTTGCCGCGCTCGATCGTGAACTCGAGGTCCTGCACGTCCCTGTAGTGCTTCTCCAGCTGGCGCGCGTAGCGGTCGAACTGCGCGTACACCCGAGGCATGTGCCGCTTCAACGCACTGATCGGCTCGGTGTCGCGCACGCCCGCGACCACGTCCTCGCCCTGGGCGTTGGTGAGGTAGTCGCCGTACAGCTCTTTTTTGCCGGTGATCGGGTTGCGCGTGAAGGCGACGCCGGTGCCCGACGTGGCGCCCATGTTGCCGAACACCATCATCTGCACGTTCACCGCCGTGCCGAGATCGTCCGGGATTCGCTCCATGCGGCGGTACGTCTTCGCGCGCTCGGTGTTCCACGAGCGGAAGACCGCCTCGATGGCCTCGTGCAGCTGCTCGACCGGGTCGGATGGAAACTCACTGCCGGTCGCGTCCTTATATATGGTGAGAAAGCGCTTGACCAGGGTGCGCAACTGCGCCGGCTTCAGCTCGGGGTCGGTCTTGACCCCGGCGCGCTTCTTGGCTTCCACCAGCGCGTGCTCAAACAGGTCTCCGTCGATGCCCTTCACCGTCTTGCCGAACATCTGGATGAAGCGGCGGCGTGCGTCGAGCGCGAACCGCTCGTCCCTGGTCAGAGCCTCCAGGCCCTTGGCCGTCTCCTCATTGAGGCCTAGGTTGAGGACGGTGTCCATCATCCCGGGCATCGAGAACTTGGCGCCGGAGCGAACGCTGACCAGCAGCGGATCTCGGGGGTCGCCGAACTTCTTGCCCGCGTTCCTCTCAAGAACCTTGAGGGCGGCGGTCACCTGCTCCCACAGGCCCCGCGGGAACTTGCGGCCGCGGGCGTAATACTCGCGGCAGGCTTCGGTGGTGATGGTGAATCCGGGCGGGACCGGCATGCCGGCTCGCGTCATCTCGGCCGCGCCGGCGCCCTTCCCACCGAGCAGGTCGCGCATGTTCGCCGACCCTTCCTTGAACTGATAGACCCATTTGTGTCGGTTCGGTAAGGCTTTCGGCATTGCTCACGTCATTCTAAAGTTGCGCCATGGACGACCTCGGCCCGGTGTCCGACGACCACGCCATCCTGGCCTGGCTGCAGGCCGAGATCGAGTCTCCGGACTTCCAGCAATACCTGGTCGGCGACCCACCCAACCCGGCCTATCTTTCGATGGCGCTGAAGGCCGCGCGCCAGCCGAACCTGAAGGACCCGGAGCAGAACGAGCTCCGGCGCCGCATCATCACCAAAACGCATGGATTCGGTCTGGGAGCCGGCAGCTTTCAGGGCCTGGCCAACGACATCCGGTGGCGCCGGTTCCGCCTGACCACGCCGGAGGTCGGAGAGATGCTCTACGCCACCCACAGCGGCGCCTGGGCGATCCTGGCGCCGGCCACGCGAAAGGTCGCCGAGGGCGCGACCAACGTCGGGCACATATTCACCGGCGACCAGACCAACATGGTCGTGCTGTCGCTCGCTTCGGGCATCTGCCACGCGGAGAAGAAGGTGCCGGAGATCATTGCATTGCGGCGGCCAGACGGCCGTCTGGTGATCCTCGAAGGCCACGCCCGCGCCACCGCGATCATGCTGGAGGCGCACCGGTTCACCAAAGGGGTCGAAGCTTACGTCGGCGATTCGCCGAGCGTGGCGACATGGGCTTTTTTGTAAGGAGGAACGTCATGACCAGACCCCGCAAGATCGCCCGCTACGGATGGCTCCCAGACCAGCCCGACCAGCGGGACCACCTCTACTCGGCGCCATCACAGTTCCTCACCGCGTTGCCGGCCAAGGTCGACCTGCGCCGGCGCTGCCCGAAGATCTACAACCAGGGCCAGTTGGGCAGCTGCACCGCCAACGCAATTGCCGGTGCGATCGAGTTCGAGCGCAAGAAGCAGCGGATGACCGACTTCGTCCCCTCGCGGCTTTTCATCTATTACAACGAGCGCGTCATCGAAGGGACCGTGCGCTCGGACAGTGGCGCACAGCTTCGCGACGGGATCAAGTCGGTGGCGAGCCAGGGCGTGTGCCCCGAGGCGGACTGGCCTTACGTGATCGCGAAGTTCGCGACCAAGCCTGTGGCGCGTGCGTACAACGACGCGCAGCTGGACCGCGCCATCTCGTACCAGAACCTGGTCCAGGACTCAAACCAGATGAAGGGCTGCCTGGCGTCGGGCTACCCATTCGTGTTCGGCTTCACCGTGTACCAGAGCTTCGAGAGCACGACCGTCGCCAGGACGGGGCACGCGCCCATGCCGGCCTGGGGCGAGCGGCCCGTGGGCGGCCATGCGGTGATGGCGGTCGGCTACGACGACCTGGCCCAATGGTTCATCGTTCGCAATTCCTGGGGACCGGCCTGGGGCATGAAAGGCTACTTCACGCTCCCTTACTCCTACCTCATCCAGCCGGGCCTCTCGTCGGACTTCTGGACCATCCGCCTGGTCGGCCAATGATCGTCCGGTGACGCTTCATTTGAGCTGAGGACCGGGTCCCGGCGAGCAACAGGGAGGTGCGCCCGCCGGGCCGGTGTGAGCTGGGCTGCCGAAAATGGGAGATGGCTCGCCCGGCTCTTGAAGTCTTCTTTCTACCTAAACGCTCCTGGCGCCGGAAGTTTGCGCCCCCGGTTGCTACACCCGAAGCCGCAGATCATCGCCCTCATCATCGCCGTCACCGCCACTCGGTGGAGGAGGCGCCTGGACCACGATCACGATCTGGTGGATCTCGACCACCACCGTCGGTGCGGGCGACCGCAGTAACCAGTCCTGGTCTCGGGGTTAGTTGCCGTTCGATTCAGGGAGGTTTGGGCCATGGGGAATCTGCGGAGGATGCTGGTGGCGGCGCTGGGTGCGATAAGCCTGGTCGGCGCCGGGGCGGTTGATCGTCTTCGTGGTCAGCGCCGCCGGCGCGTGGTTCGCGATGTCCAACTCAGAAGAGCAGGACGACTAGTCAGTTGGATTGAGCGAGGACCCGCCGCGGGCCCTCGCTTTTCTCTCGGCGAGCTGTTGCTGCCTGGGACCTCGGTTCGACGCGCTGTCGGGCTAGGACGGAATTTCAGTTGTGGCGCACGGCCTTTTGCTCATCCCGGAAGTCGGGCCGTTGGGAATGGCCAGGCAACCCTACCAAGAGACATCCGGCGGGCGGCTTCGGAAATCTGTCACTTCCTGGTGGCAAGATGCTCCTGAAACCAGCCCACCAGGCGCTCGAGGCGGTCTACCCGCCGGTCCGGCCGCCCGATCATCAGCATGATGTGGGACTCGCCCGGATACCTCACCATCTCGACCTTGCGCCCAAGCGAACGAAGGATCGTGAAGACGATGTCGGAGTTGACCGCCGGGCACCGCAGGTCGCTCTCCGCCTGCAGCAGGAGCAGCGGCGCGTGGTTGCGATGGATCTTCGTGTAGGGCGAACGGTCGAGAAACTCCGTGAGGTGATCTGACAGGTCTTCCACGCCGACGGCGGCCGGTCCGATGATGCGGCCGAAGTCCGATGTGGCATACATGGCGATCATGTCCGTCGCCGGATTCTCGCTGGCGGCTGCCGCAAAAACGCCAGGGTGCCTGCCGAGCAGCCAGTTGGTCATGAAACCGCCGTAAGAGAGCCCCATGATCCCGATCCGCTCGGGCTCCGCCAGCTCCTCGTCGATCGCCCAGGCGGCGAGACGGAGCACGTCGCTGGCATCCTTGTTGCCCCACTGCCCGTCGATCGACCGCGCGAAAGCCTCGCCGTAGCCGGTCGATCCCCGCGGGTTCGACCACAGGACATGGAAGCCCCCGTCGGCGAGCGCGTTCATCTCCAGCCACGGCGTCGGGCCATACGAGAGGTGCGGACCTCCGTGGACGGTGATGACCATCGGTCCGCGTTCGCGACTCCCGCGAGCGGTCATGAGCCAGGCGTCGATGTCGTGGCCGTCCTCGTGCGGGATGCGCAGACGCTCCACACGCCGGCGGAACGGCCCGAACCACTTGCTGCCATCCGTGGTGAGCCGGCGCATCGCGCCCTTCTCGACGGCGTAGACCTCCGACGGCCCATCTGTCGACGCGACCGCGGCGATCCGTCCGCCCCCCGAGGCGATGTAGTTGCAGATGAAGTCGCCTTCGGCCAGGGCTTCGACGCTGCCATCGAGCCCGAATCGGTAGGGCAGCGACGAGCCGCGCCTGGTCACCACGCCAATGATGTTTTTCTCGTCCAGCCACATCACCGGAGGCGGCCATCCTGCGTCGGCGTCTTGGTAGTCGCCGTAGCACGTGTTCGTGATGTTCAGGTCGTGATCCGCGGCCAGCCTGCGAGAATGCGTGCCGTCGAGGACGTGCAGCTCCGTGTTGG